>CAJQNE010000361.1 GCA_905479545.1 uncultured Gammaproteobacteria bacterium
AATGAATGGTGATGTCGAGGTAGCAAGAACATTGCGGCAAGTCGACGCTAAGCCAGCCCTGTACTAATTGGAGTAGTAGGTGCGTGCGAGAGAGTATGGTATTCGCTTATTAATCGAGCTCCAGAAAGGCATCCGACCGGACGTTAAGCGATAACACTTTGGTTCTATCATTCTCGCGTATCAAGCCTATCGTCATCAGCACCGTGCCTTCGGTGTACTCAGCAACTACGGCGAATTCGCAGCTGTCGATTGAGCCGTTAACCGTGTCGGTACGGGCGCTGCAACCTTGCTTGGTAATGCTGGCGATGCTCTGCAGCGTACCGACTTTATTGAAGTAGTTGAACAGTTTTACGCTGCGATCATCCGGTGTAGCTTGCAGCCAACGTTGGCTCAGCTCGGGTTTGGCTGTGTCGAAATTCCATGGCGACTGGTTTTCGACGAACGACCGTATATACGAAATGGCTTGGCCATCAAACTCGGCGTAGATATTTGACGTTTTAACGCCGACGCAGGTAAATAGAACGACCAGTAGAACGATGAGAGTGAGACAGCCGCCACATCCAAGTTTAAGGAATTGCCTGAACGTCGACGGGCCGGAGTCAGGCAGTTGGTTTAGCTGTGCTTCGCCTGGTCTATAAGGGTTGTCGTCATCTTCTATCATCGTTATTCAACTGGTTTTAAGACAGTTTAAGCACCGATATTTCGCGCTAAGCGCATAAACAACGCAACACCAAAGCCCCAGGCACCGTTCAGAATCGCCGCGCCGACAATCATATTGCCTTCAACCGGAATTCCTTTGATGCGGAAGACGACCAGCAGCGCCACAGCGCTAGCCGCTACGGCGCCGACTACGGTTGCGACGATCCAGTATTTAGCGCCTACCATATTTCGAATAATCAGCCATAGGATAATGCCCCATAGTCCGCCCCAGAACGCGAGGGAAATTACTGAAGGGATGCCAAGCGGCGGAACGCTGGTCATATTCCAGGCGCCGACCGGTACAACACCTGCAGCGTGAAGTAGCGCGAATACGCCTTGGTGAAAAATAACGGTCGCCAGGAAGCCTGCGAAAAACGCTTTTCCATACTGCATAGTAATTTCTTGCAAAGTAAAAATAAGTGCAGGCAGTGTTACACAGCCGGGTTGTTTTGGCGACAGCGTTTAGCGACTGTATTAACGTTTAGTATCGGATTTTTTGGCAGTTAGTTTCTTATTAACTCAGAAATTCTCAGGACATTAGATTGCAAAACCCTACCGCCCGGCAAACCGTTCGTGCCGATATTATCCTGCTCGGTATTGCGCTGATTTGGGGGCTGGCATTTGCGTTTCAGCGCCAGGGTGCTGACCTTCTCGGCCCGCTGAGTTTTAACGCCGCCCGCTACGGATTAGGCGCGATTAGTATCGGTCTGCTACTAAGCTGGAAAATGGGTTGGCGGGGCCTGTGGTCGCCCGATGCAAACATGCGGGCTGGCTGCGTATTGGGCGTTGCGTTGATGCTGGGCACAACGTTGCAGCAAAGCGGCCTTGCGTATACCACGGCGGGTAAGGCCGGCTTCATTACCGGCTTGTACGTGGTGATAGTGCCATTGGTCGGCCTGCTGCTCGGACAACGGCCCGGATGGCTAACGGCTGCCGGGGCGTTGGTCGCGGTGGTTGGGTTGTACTTTCTAAGCGTTAAGCGAGACTTTTCCATGGGCTATGGCGATGTGCTCGTTCTGGGGAGTGCTTTCTGCTGGGCCGCTCACGTGCTGCTTACCGGCTACTTTGCTCAGCGACTGGATGTTTTGCGGTTAGCATTTTTTCAGTTTATTACGACTGGCGTATTGAGTTTAATGGGCATGCTGTTTATGGAGTCTGCTGCACTGGCTCACTTTTACGCTGCGGTAGTTCCGCTGCTCTACACCGGCATAGTCGCGACAGCGCTGGCATTCACACTGCAGATAACCGCGCAGAAACATAGCCCGCCGAGCCACGCCGCGCTGATAATGAGTCTGGAGACTGTGTTTGCGGCCTTCGGTGGCTGGCTATTGCTCAGCGAATCACTTACGCCCCGCGATTGGTTTGGCGCAGGGCTGATGTTGCTGGGTATTTTGCTTTCTCAGGCAGAGTTGTTCCGGCCAGCAACAGCTTCAGCGCGTCGGCCGCCAACTTAGTAGGCCGTCTGTTAGGCTGCAACTTCTGTTACTGAAAAACCGCCTATTTCGCGGTAATCTAGCTGTCATAAATGCAGCGGCGGCGATGTGCTGCTGCAATAAGAATTTTGCGAGCGCGGTTACCGCGCCGGAGTAGCGAGATGATAGCGTCAAAAATCACGGCGACAGCCCTGCTGTTGGTCGTTGTAGTGGGCTGTGGTGGCGGCAGTTCATCGCCACAAGTTCCTGGTACCAACCCTTCGGGTGGTGGAGAAAATTCCGGCGGCGGAAATAACCAGCCAGAAGACAGTGACTCTGACGGAGTTGCCGATGTTGGTGACAGCTGTGCTAATACCGCGGCTGGTGATAGCGTCGACAGCAACGGCTGCAGCCCGGCGCAACGAGACAGCGACACCGATGGCGACGGTGTCGATGACGACGTAGATCTCTGTCCGGCAAGCACTCTGGGTGCGACGGTAACCAGCGAAGGCTGCGAAGTAGCGCTTTGCCAACAAGCGGCCAGCGATGCGTTAAGTGCTTGTTTTGGTACTGTCGCAACAAGAACTACCGCCTGTTATGAGGCGGGTGGCCCATGTGCTGAGGACGATAGCGACATAGTCGCAGCGCTGGCGACTATGGCGAGCGATTATGCTGAACATTGTGTTTCAGACCTCACGGTACAAACCGCAGGGTTTGGAGTTCAGGTAAGCGACGAAGCCGTATTGGCGCAGCTACAAGAAGCCTGTGTTGGCGAGCCGGCTACACTGATCGCCAGGAGTTACGGCGGGCCGCAAGCCAAGCTACTGACAAATGCCAACCCCGCGACCGAGCAGTGTTTAACCACGGCTTATTCTCAGGCGGCGGATTTAATTGCTGCCGACTATGCCGCCTGCATTCTCGACGACAGCTGCACCGGAATAACTGTTAACCAGCAGCGTGACACGCAGGCGCAGATTACTATTGCCGCCAGTTGCAGCTCGCCGAGTATGAGCGAGGTGCAGGGCACTGCCCCGGCGCTGTTTATTCAGCGGGCCAAATTGCAGGCGCAGTGCATGGTAGCCATCGGGCATGGCGATACCAGTAATGTGGCGCTGGACTGTGGCCCGGATAGTCGCTTATTGGATGAAATCACTATTCGCAGTATCGATTTTGAGCCGACCGATCTGACGATCGATACTTTGCCGCGTGGCACGGCGGTGCAGGTTATTCTCGACAGTGACGAGTGGGGTACGCGCTGTGGCGATGGGTCGGAATACGCTTTCCAGTTGCGGTTGGCTCCCGACGGCAGTCCGGTGGACAAGTTGATTACCCATCAGGAGGGCGGTGGTGTCTGCCTCGCTGCGCAGGGCGATTGCACTATGCGACCGCAGGGCTTATTTAACGCGCTGGATAATGGTCGCGGCGAGTTGGAAGTCGGCTACCTTTCCCGTCGCGACGACAATCCGTTCCGCGACTGGACCGTGCTGCATCAGCCCTACTGTAATCAGGATTTGCATATTGGTGGTGGCGGTGAAGAAGTCGGCGGTAGGCCTGAAAATGGCGGCATTCTCTATCGTTACGGAGCTATTAACGTTCGGGCTTCGATGCAGTTCTATCGCGACCTGATCTGGCGCTTGCGCCGACGCGGCAGCATCGACGGCGCCGAAACCGGCTACCTGCCATCGCAACCAAAGTTGCTGTTCAGCGGCACGTCGGCAGGCGGTTATGGAGTGCAGTACAACCTGCATTACCCGCTCGACGAACTGCGCTGGGAAAACACCCTTGGCAACCCGCATGTCGCGTTCTTAATGGGCGGCGGTACCACGGATTTAAATCTGTTGTTTGCGACGGTCGGCAATACCTGGGAAACCCGTGCCTACCAGCCACCTTATTGCCTCGAAGATGAATGCGCCATTAGCGAGATTAACCACCCGGCTCATGCGGCGCGGATGGGCAAAACACCGTTTCAGCAGCTGGTAAATACCAGCCCGCAGCACGATACGGTGCAGGAGCCGACCCAGGGTTACCCTGGTCCGGCGAGTCCGCCGTTCGAGCTGACTGGCTCAGGCTTTGAAGCTAAGGATTGGATTAATGAAGCCCGTCGAACCTACTGTTTGCTGAAAGGTACGCCGAACCTATATTTCCATTTTGCTGCTAATACGCAGGGCACACACGACTTTATCAACACCAATGCTCCATTCGAGCCGGAGCAGCAGCGAACGCAGGAATTATTGGTGCAAGGCGAAGGAATGGTGCGTTGGTTGCACCGCGCTGCCGAGCACCCCACAGAAGTGCTGGACCGGGTGGAAGAGGGACCAACGCTCGACCGTGTTGAGCCGTTTAGTTGTAGCCTGGTGCCGGTCGGCGCTTTCGGTGATTTTGACAGTGACGGAATAGCTAACGTAGCTGACATTTGCCCCGGCACGCCATTGAATAGCAATGTAGCTCCCAACGGTTGCCCAAGGCTAGCGGGCGATATCGATGATGATGGTATCGCCGATGACTTTGATGCCTGCCCGATGACCGAGACCAATGTTGCCGCCGATCAATTTGGTTGCGGTGGCGCGCAGGTCGATTCCGATGCTGATGGCCTGAACAATACTGATGACAACTGTCCGTTTGCCGTAAATTCGGGCCAGGAAGATGCTGACCAGGATGGTGTGGGAGATGCCTGCGATGGTGACGTTGATGGCGATGGCATTAGTAACGATGACGACAACTGCCCGCTAGATGCTAATGCCGGTCAAGCCGATGGCGACGGAGACGGCACTGGCGATGCTTGCGAGGGTGGTGGTAATACCGGCACCCGAGCGAGTTCGTTCGAAGATTGCTACCAAGCAGATTTAACCGTTGCACCCGCTGCCGCAGCACATCGCTGCAGTTGGAATCACCACGCACATGGCCTGCAGCGTCAGCTCGATGCGAATACGC
>CAJQNE010000362.1 GCA_905479545.1 uncultured Gammaproteobacteria bacterium
CGGGTAATGAAAAAAGCCGTGGCTTGGCTCATTCCGTTTATTGAAGCGGAAAAAGGCGGCGTGTCGGAAACCAACGGCAAAATTCTAATGGCGACGGTTAAAGGCGATGTGCACGACATCGGCAAAAACATTGTTGGCGTGGTACTTCAATGCAACAACTTCGAAGTTATCGACATGGGCGTTATGGTGCCCGCTCAGAAAATTCTTGATAAAGCCAAAGAAGAAAACGTCGACATTATCGGCCTCTCCGGTCTCATCACGCCGTCGCTGGACGAAATGGTGCACATGGCAAAAGAAATGGAGCGTCAGGGCTTTACTATCCCACTACTCATTGGCGGCGCGACCACTTCACGGGCTCACACTGCCGTAAAAATTGAACAAAACTACTCTGGCCCGGCCCTGTGGATTAAGGATGCTTCACGCTCTGTACCCGTCGCCGCCACACTGCTGAGTGACCGTAAAGATGCGCTGGTTGCTGAAGCTCGCGCCGAGTATGCCCAACTACGAGAGCGTCACGCTAATAAGCGCAGCAAAGATAAGCTGCTGACCTATGAAAAAGCGGTGAAGAATCGGGTAAAAATCGATTGGAACGACTTCCAGCCGACTAAACCGCATAAACCGGGTATCACAGTATTGAACGACTACGACCTAGGCGAACTGCGTGAGCATATCGATTGGCAGCCGTTCTTTAACGCCTGGGAAATGAAGGGCAAGTTCCCCGATATTCTTAACGCCGCAAATACCGGTGAAGTGGCTCGGGAGCTATACGACAACGCCAATAAAATGCTCGACCAGATTATTGCCGAAAAATGGATTACGCCACGCGGCGTCTTCGGGCTATTCCCGGCTAACGGTGATGGCGACGACACCGTTGTCTGGAATAGCGATTCGGCGGATAGCGAGCTGATGCGTCTCTGTCACTTACGCCAGCAAAACGAGAAACGTCCCGGCGTACCAAACTCCTGCCTCGGCGATTTTGTTGCCCCTAAGGGCGGCGCAGTCGATTATGTCGGCGCATTCGCGGTGACGACCGGCCACGGCGTAGCTGACCGGGTGATGGCTTACAAAGCCGAAATGGATGACTACAACGCCATCATGCTTGAGTCACTGGCCGACCGGCTCGCTGAAGCCTTTGCCGAAGCGCTGCACAAAAAAGTCCGTAAAGAACATTGGGGCTATGCCAGCGACGAGGCGTTAAACAACGTCGACTTAATCGCCGAAAAATACAAAGGCATTCGCCCCGCTCCCGGCTACCCCGCCTGCCCCGACCATACTGAAAAGGGCAAGCTCTGGGAGTTGCTCAACGTTAAAGAAAACATTGAGCTGGAACTGACTGAAAGCTACGCCATGTGGCCAGCAGCCGCGGTGTCGGGTTGGTACTTCGGCCATCCGCAAAGTAGCTATTTTGCGCTCGGCCGCATTAACCGTGATCAGGTCGGGAGCTACGCCGAACGCAAAGGCATGAGCATGCAGGACGCCGAAAAATGGCTGCTACCGAATTTGTCGTATGACCCTGACGAAAACTAAGCGATAGCGCTTAGAAAGCAGCAGCCAAAAAATCCTCGTCATGCTTTGCACGGCGAGGATTTTCTCTACGTGCAAGCCAACGCTGAATCAACTTAAAAACCTACTACTCCGTCTGTTCGACCGGCACGTTGTTCGATTAATATCCGTTTTTTCTCAAACCTGAAATTCAGCCCGAGCTAACAGTGGGTACTACCCCGTCGGCCGCAGTTTAGCGTGGCGAACTAATCACTGGCTTTATCCGCCTCGAGAATTAACTTTGCTACCGGCATACCCCTACCCAGCTGCTTCGTCAGTGAATTAGCGATGAGCTTGCCAGTACCCGGAATACGGCCTTCAAACCGGATTGTGTAGTTCAACGTGGTTACGCCAGCCTGCTCGGTAAACAGCATAACGCCGCGATGATTTTTTAACGGCGAACCTTTGCTAATGAAGTATTCAATCCTGCCGCCTTTGCCGGCTGCGGGTGCCTCATGAATATCGACCGTTTCTTCAAACGCCGGCAACAATGCACCAACCGATATTTGGCGTACCGACCCCAGACCGTCCGGATTTTCGCCAGCTGCAGGAGTTATTGTCTGGTGTTTGTTGCCTGGAAAAACTAAGTCCATGTTTTTGTGGACGGCGAACCAGTTGAACACTTTATCGATAGGCGCGTTAAAAGTTTCGGATATTGATACGAGTTTTTCAGCCATGTTGTACTCTGCAAAATTTTAGTGCCGGAACCCGGCAGGAAAAGTAAGGCAAGCGCTACTTAGTAACGCCTATCGGCTGCGATAAATCAGACAATTAGCTGCTGACGATACTCGTCTAACTTAGCCTGCTCTTTAGCGTCGAGCTGCGGATATTGAAGCTCCAGTGAGCGCAGCGTGCGAACAACAATATCGGCCACCGCATAGCGAGCGAATGGTTTGTTATCCGCCGGTATCGCATACCACGGCGCCCAGGGTTTTGAGGTCGCTTTCAGCGTAGCTTCATAGGCAGCCATATAGTCATCCCAGCGGGCGCTCTCCTTCAGATCAGCCGCCGAGAACTTCCAGTTTTTGTCGGCTCGCTCCAGCCGTTTTGCGAAGCGCCGGTGTTGCTCCTCACGTGAAACATTAAGCCAGAACTTGATCACGACGGTGCCGTTTCGGGCTAAATGGCTTTCGTGGTCAATAATGGATTTATAGCGAGCCTGCCAAAACTCCTCACTATCAGGCTCCGGCGTGGCGGGCAGGTTTTGGCCCACGAGGTATTCCGGATGTACCCGAACAACCAGCGTTTCCTCATAATAGCTGCGGTTAAAAATGCCTATGCGGCCACGATCCGGCAATTCGTTACTAGTGCGCCAAAGAAAATCGTGGGCGAGTTCATTCGCACTGGGCTGTTTAAACGAAGACACCTGAAAGCCGGCAGGATTCACACCGCTGAACACATGGCGGATGGTGCTGTCTTTGCCAGCAGCATCCATGGCCTGAAACACCAACAACAGCGAAAACCGACGATCAGCGTAGAGCGTTTGCTGGAGTTCATAAATCTGTCGGGTGCGCTTCTGCAGCGCTTTCTTCCAGTTCTTCTGATCCTCATCAGCATGATCTATTGCTGTAGGTGCCGAAGGGAGATGAAA
>CAJQNE010000363.1 GCA_905479545.1 uncultured Gammaproteobacteria bacterium
TCACCGCCAGTTCAATGGCGGAACTGGCCAGTGGGCTGTTAGGGTCTGAATTGGCTGATGTGGCCAAACAAATTGCCGCAAAGGCCGGTGGTAGCCCATTTTATGTGGAAGAAGCAGTGCGACTGCTTTACACCAGCGGCAAGCTAGTCGGAAGTGTCGGCAATTACCGACTGGCGCAGTCTGAAACAGGTGAGGATGTCACCATCGACTTCGCCATTCCCGATAGCGTGCAAGCCATTCTGGCCGGTCGGATAGACGCGCTGCCAGAGGCACTGAAAGCAACCCTGCAATCGGCGGCGGTTATTGGCTCATCGTTTACCTCCGGGTTATTGCAGCGGGTGACCCGCCTGCCTTGCGAAGAATTGCAGGCGCAACTTAGTGAGTTGCAGCGGTTGCTGTTTGTTCGCTCCCACACCGGGGCGCATGACAGCGAACCACAGGATGGACATTCACTGTCAGAGCAGCCGGAAACGCAGGAGCCACATTGGGATTTTATCCACCCGGTCACTCAGGAAGTCGCTTATGGCACGCAGCTAAAAAGCCGTCGGGCCAAGCTGCACGCGGAGGTCGCCGAGGCAATGACGCAGGCTCTGGGTGGGGCAGAAGCCGGGGCCAAAGCGGCCAGGCTGGCGCACCATTGGCAACTGGCTGAGCAGTGGCAAACAGCCGGCGAACTGATGCTCGAGGCAGGGCGGTTTGCCGGGCAAACCGATATGCACAATGCGGCGGAACGGATGCGCCGGGCGGTGGGCTTGCTTGAAAAAGCCGACGAAAGTGACGCAGTGTTGTGGTCGATTTGTGGAGCACACGCTTCGTTGGTGCGTATTGCTCCGTTCAGCCAAATTACTCCGGAAGAGTGCGAACGGCATTATTTGGCCGGCACCAAGGTGCTTGAGCGCTTACCTGAGGGCGCGAAGCGGCAATCGATGCTCGCCGAACTATTAATCTCCTATGGTGCGCAGCAGGTTTACAACGGCAAGCCGGACTGTGCGGTTGAGTACACCAGCAAAGCCTTAGCGTTGGTAAGGGAGGCGGGCGACTATGCCACTGAAGCCAATCTTCGCTTACCGGTATTGCTCGCCTATTTTTCCAGCGGCCGGGTGTCGGAAGGCTTAACTATTTTGCAGGAAGCGGACGGTTCGCCGTGGGGTGATACGCCAATCACAGCGGAGAACTATCAGTCGCGGGCAATGTACGCCAATTTGTTAAATGCCAATGGCCAGCTGGATCGTGGCAAACGTGATTTAGAACAATGCCTGAAACTGGCTGAACAAGCCGGACGCAGTTTAAGTTGGGTGCATGCCTCATTAACAGAATGGGCGTGGTACGCAGGCAGGCCGGAGGGCGTAGTTGGCTGGGCCCGCAAGGCGGTTCAGGATGCCGAGAGTTTCGGCAGCAGTTTTTTCCGGGCGAATGCCTATCGGGCCTTGGTAGAAGCACAGTTAATGACCGGCCAGTATGCCGAGGCGCGTCAATTACTCGACCGTCAGGAGGCGGCCGACACTCGTGGTTTTGCCTTGAATGGCGCACGCTGGGGCCACCGGGCCATACTCGAATTGGCTGAGGGCAATTTTGACGCCGCATCGGTCGCGGCTGAAAAGGCGGTATCAATTTCTACCGCCACTAGTGATCGGCTTAACTTGTGTCGCTCCTGGCTGGTGCAGGCCGAAGTTGCCGCTGCGCTGGGAGAGCCTGTGGAGCCGTTTTTGCAGCCGATGAATGATTTGGCCATAGAGTGTGGAGCATTGGTGTTTGTAGGCCGCGGCCGTGACCTTGGCCTTACGGCGGGGTAGCGGTGTAGCGGCAGCTGAAATGCCAATCGACAATTAAACCGGTCTGTCCGCAGCTTAAGCGCAGGCTGGCAGAAAGCTTGTAACCGGCATAAAAAAAGCCGCTCAACGGTGAAGTTGAGCGGCCCAGCCATTTTACCAAGTCCGGGTATCAGGAAGGAGAGGAATCCTGACGTCTCTGTGGTAGGGAGCCAGATTTTTTGGTGTCGGCTGTAATCGAACTTGCCGCAGCGATTGCAATGTCCATCTATGCTAATCGTTACCGCATAGTTTTAGGAGTGCCAATTCACTGCAAAGTTCCAGCGGGTTTTTAAGTTTGTAATAGCCGAACAGCCCGTTTTCACCCCATTATGTTAATTGTTACCAGCTGAAGCCGACTGCCTATGTACTAACCGTGGGTAATGGCGCATTCGGTAGCCTGCTGCCGTCTTGGGATAAGTATTGCTGCGAATAGCAGCAGTAATAAGCTACCGGGCGATGGCACCGCGATACTAGCCAGCGCGTCGCGGTTGCCACTTAAGCGGTTCGACTCGATACCGCCATCATCGGTTTTAGCGACTAAAACCGGGTTTAACTCCGGATTGTCAGGTAGCGTCGAAACCCGGTCCAGCTGGTTGATGGCTGCAGTGGGCTCGTCGAACTCAGTGAAGTTTTCAGTTAGCAGTTGGGCAAAGTCGTTATTAGTGGGAATGTCGGAGAGGTTTTCGCTGCTGACTGTGCCGTCAGCGTTATCCGGGCTACTTTTGCTCTGTCCGCCACCGCTAGCTGCCCCGCCAGCCGATGCACCGCCAAAACCACCCGAACCGCCACCGAAAGCACCACCAGCGCCAAGTGCCGACTGGCTCGCGACGCTGCCATCCGTGTCAGAAGCGGAGCTGCCGCCCACGCCTGTCACCGGGTTAAATGCCACCAAGCCCGGGTCGCTGGTTAGGATGCGATCAACGTTATTGACCGCCAACTGCTGGCTTTCGTAGAGCGCCACG
>CAJQNE010000364.1 GCA_905479545.1 uncultured Gammaproteobacteria bacterium
TTCACCGAAATCAGAATGGCCCGCAGTTTGTAAATCACCTCATCGCCCAACGCCGGGTTGGCGGCAATTTCTGGATTGAGGCGAATAAGGGCAGCGGTCAGTGACGATTCCAGCAGCACCTCATTCACTCCACGGTTTAGCTGCTGGGCGGATTGGTAAACCCACCGGGCACCGTGATGCTCTGCCGCAGTTTCTGCCACGCCACCGTCGTCGACATTGAGATTAATGCCGGTCAGTTGGTGGATTATGTAGTGTTCTACGGCGGTGAGTTCGGTGAAGGGCATGGCTTAGAAAATCTGGTTAGAAAGTGATTTTTGAAGTACCCGAGAATTTTCGATGGTCTCGTCACTTTTGTAAGTTATAGACTTTAGGCTCGCAAACTGTTTTTCGATTCTCGGAATCTCGCTGGGTGGCGGGACTGGAACAGTTAACTCTTTCAACGTGCTGGCAGTCAGGTGGGCAATTGTTGAGTGCCCAGTATGACCGGTGAATATTCCTGCCGACTTCCCCCACAACATAAATTGCAGCATGACTTCTGAGGACATTTCAGTTAGCGGACGTAATCGATGAAGAGCCTTTTGGTAGAAGCAAGGGCTTCTCTCATTTTTCCAAACAGCAGAACGGCCAACATCTCCCCCTTCACAGATTAAAAGATCACCATACTGAAGAGAGTATTTTTTTTGATCTTTTTCGGAAAAATCCATTTCACTTAGCTTCGAGAGGTCGAACGAATCCCATTGGACATTTGCATTAGCGAGGTATGGGAAAGAGTTAATACCTAACTTTGCTTTGGGGGAAAGCATTTTTCCTAGTTGCACAGAAAATAAATTTTTTAGCTTGATTTCTGGCCATTCAGAGCGCGTAAACACTTCCGAACGGTAGCTTTGGGTTAATAGGTCAACTTTTCTCAGTGCCGATAGATTTGCTTGGACCAAATTATCGGCGGCATGCAGTAGTGCGAATAGCGTTTTTTGCTCCTCCTTTGGGGGGAGGGGGTACTTTTGCTTTGAAAGAGTTTTCCAATTAATCGTCGGCGAGAGCGAGCCCACCGAAATATCCACCGCCCGATCCATAAACGTATCGGAATGCAGGAAAAACGGAAATAACTGCGGGTCAATCACCTCTGGGTTCGCTCTGAGCACCATCGCGTGTGCCGAACAAAAACCGTGCATCGTCGCTACCGCCGCTTTGCGCTGGTAGGCACGGCGTTTGCCAAAAATCACATCACCCGGATAAAACCGCAGTTTCTGGCCTTTTACATCGCTGGGTTTGCCCGTACGGCGAATATGAATGGATTCGGAATCCAAATGCTCTAGGCCAATATAGGTGTCTAAATCGGTGGTGGTGGGATCAATACGCTCGGATATGCTTTGGCATATTTCATCGAAGCGGTAGGTTTTCCAGCCAGACTTGTCGAGGTTATTGAGGTCTATCTTCGGGCTGTCGTTGCTCATGCGTTTTCCAGCTCTGCAAACAGTTGATTCATGCTGGTCTTTAGCTCAGCGGATGAGGTTTGCCACTGGGCAATCGCGTCGCTAAGGCTCAGTTGCTGCTCGCGTGCGGTAACATTGCTGACGTAGAGCGGCATATTGAGGCTGGCGTTGTGGTTGAGCACATCGTCAATCGTTACTACCCGCGCAAAGCCTTCCTCGTTGTCAAAGGCTTGATAGGTAGCGTGAATTCGTTCGATATGCTCGGGTTCCAGGTAGGCGATGTTCTTATCCTGCCGTACTTCTTTTACCGCGTTAATTATCAGCACTTTGCCTTGCCGGTCGGCGGGCTTATTGGTACGGGTAATCAACAAACAGGCTTCCATGGGCGAGTTATAGAACAGGTTCGGCCCGAGGCCGATAACGCATTCGACTAAATCCTGCTCGACCATCTTGCGGCGCATACTGGCTTCGGCATCGCGAAACAGAATGCCGTGCGGCCATAGTGAAATTGAGCGGCCGTTTTCCGGATTCAAGCTTTTCTGAATATGCTGCTGAAAGGCATAGTCCGCACAGCCCTGCGGCGGCGTGCCCCAGAGGTTGCGGCCGTAGGGGTCGGATTCAAAACTTTTGCGATCCCAGCTTTTAATGGAGTAGGGCGGGTTGGCGAGAATAACGTTAAAGGTTTTCAGCGCGTCGTTTTCCAGCAGCGCCGGATTGGCCAGCGTGTCGCCACGAACAATGTCGAATTCTTCAATGCCGTGCATAAACATATTCATGCGGGCAATGGCCGAGGTAATGAGGTTAATTTCCTGGCCGTAGAGTTTTAGCGTGCGGTATTCCTGGCCTTCGCTTTTTAAGTGCAGCGCGCAGTTCAGCAGTAGGCCACCGGAGCCGCAGGTGGGGTCGTAAACGCTTTCGCCCGGTTGCGGGTCCATAATGAGCGTCATCAGTTTTACGACCGTGCGGTTGGTGTAGAACTCGGCGGCGGTGTGGCCGCTGTCGTCGGCAAATTCTTTAATCAGGTATTCGTAGGCGTTGCCGAGCTGGTCGTCGGGCACATGGGCGGTGCTGAGGTTTTGCTCTGAAAAGTGCTCAATAAGGTTGGTGAGCGTTTCATCGGAGAGCCGGTCTTTATTGGTCCAGCTGGCATCGCCGAATATGCCGTGCAGCGTTTCCGGGTTGGCTTTTTCAATCGCTCGCATGGCGTTTTGTAGTGCCAAGCCAATATTGGTGGTGGTTTCGCGAATATCGCGCCAGTGCGCACCTTCCGGCACTTCAAAATGGTGGTGTTCAGCAAACGCCGCGTATTCGCGGTCGCCATCACTTTCGGCCAGGGCGTTGGCAAACTCTTCGTCGTACACATCGCTAATGCGTTTAAAGAACAGCAGCGGAAAGATGTATTGCTTGTAGTCGCCCGCGTCGATAGTGCCGCGCAGCGCTGTCGCCGCGCCCCAGAGGTATTTTTCCAGGGTTTTCTGGTCAATCGGTTTGACGGGTTTTTCTGGCTGCATTGCAGCGGATTTGGCACTGGCCATTATTGGTTTTCCATTATTGGCTTGTCACTGCTGGTTTTCCCATATCAACTTTTTTATATCGCTTTATATTCGGCCAAATGTTGGCACGCAGACATGGCTGTAGTGGAAAATGTAGCCACGGAGCAAAGAGGCTGAGCCTACATGGGATTGTTATACGGCAGCAGCTGCAAAGGCTGTGAACCAAGACAATAAAAAGCCCCGTAAAAACAGGGCTGTAAACGGGTTCACGAACGTTTTACTGCATCCAATGCGAGGTAAGTGAGAAATTCCGCCGACACCAGTAAAACTACACTCATCACTATGGTCATAACTATAACTCCTTCACTAATGTGATTTTAGCTTCAATTTTTCGATGCAAGGTGTAACAGCCAAGCCCTATTGAAAGCAAAGCGACTAATCCACTGATAGTTAGCAATTTTTCCGTAGTTTGAAAGCTGCTTAATAACCAACCAATAAGGCTGATGCCGGTAACGATTAATATACCCAGCCAAAGCTTCAAATAAGCTAATTGCTCTTTCAGTGCATCAAATCAGACACTACGGATGAAGTTAAATATTTAAAACGCAAGGATACCGGATTACCGCTTCACCTGCCGTATAACCAGCTTCCCTGGGATTAATCAGGGTGGCTCAATGCCGGAAAAACTATGTTGTTGCAGTGCAACGGTATTCAGCCGCCGAAAACGGTTCTGCAGCCGCTCGGTGAACCCTGGGTTCAAAGGTAGTGAGATTGCCGCGCTACGCTCGCAAAGACAGGCGGCTTTTTAGCTTGCGTAGGTCGGATTAGGCCAAGGCCGTAATCCGACAGCTCAAAGGCTGGGTAAGTTGTCGGATTACGTGCTTCGCACTAATCCGACCTACGGATATTCTATTGAAATTTATAGGTTTTTAACTCTATCGCATGATTTTCCGTGTTTACACGCTGTTGAGCTGGCTGCATTCTCATTGTTGCCGGAATAGCAGTGGGACACTGTTATGCAATAAATTTTGCTAACACCGTTTTGAAGTGTTCCTCGGCTTCCTGACTTTCTTGCCAGGCCTGTTTGAGGTCGGCGAGCGCTTCTTCGACGCTGGGTAAATTGTCCTCAATAATTTTCTCAACATACAGCGGAATATTGAGGTTGTTATCGTTTTCAGCCAGTTCTTCGTGGCTGGCGACTTTTACGTAGTTTTCTACGTCGGTATAGCCGTTATACCAGTCGTGAATTTGCTGAACGTGCTGTGGTTCGAGGTGGTTTTGGGCGCGGCCGACGCGGATTTGATCCGACGCATCAATAAACAGCACTTTGCCTTTCTTCTCGGCAGGTTTGTTCTGTTTGAACACCATAACGCAGGCAGCGAGTTGAGTGCCGTAGAAAATATTCGGGCCGAGGCCAATAACGGCTTCGAGCAGGTCCATTTCTATTAGTGCACTGCGGATTTTTCCTTCGGCACCTTTGCGGAATAGTGCGCCGTGCGGTAGCACTACCGTCATGCGGCCAGTGCTGTTCATGGATTTAACCATGTGTTGCACCCAGGCCATATCGCCATTGCCTTTGGGCGGTACACCAGCGATGTTTCGACCGTAGGGGTCAGCTGCCCAGTTTTCCGCGCCCCAGTTCTTTAGCGAGAACGGTGGGTTGGCAATGACGCAATCGAAGGTCCTGAGGCCGTCGGCTTCGAAGTAAGCCGGGCTGGCGAGGGTGTCGCCGCGGCTAATTTCAAAATCTTCAATGCCGTGCAGAAACATATTCATG
>CAJQNE010000365.1 GCA_905479545.1 uncultured Gammaproteobacteria bacterium
TATTACGCTTTTCTTGCTCTGGACTCAGTTTCAGGAACGCAGCCAACCATGGAACAGCTGGAACCGGGGCGTTATTTTTGGCATTCAATGGCGCTGGCATTGGCAGGGCCGCCGCGCCCGCGAACCATCGCCCTACTGCCCTAGCGACAACACCCGACTGGTTTATCATTTCCGGCCCGAGTTTCGCGACGTAATTTACCGCTGTGAAACCTGCCATAGCGAATACGGCCCGTTTGCGGGCGACCACAGCTACGTTATCAGCATGATTGGCCGCCAGATTGAACGTCGCTGCCTCGATGGTAGCTGGCGCGACCAGCCGAATAACAAACCGGCAGAGGTCAGCGCAAATACACCGCATAGCAAGCAGCCCGTAGCGTCTGTCGCCGATTAACCTACGCAATAAGCTAGTGCGGCAAACTAAAGGCGAGCCAATGACACTAGTGAGAACAGTAAGCCAGCAAAATCACTTGAAGGAGTTAGTATGAGCATAACCATTCCAAAATCCGCCCGAGCCTTGTTAGTGAGTGAAGCGGACGGAAAAATACGCAGTGAAGTTGTAGACCGCGCCGTTGCTGAAATTGGTGGCGGGCCGGAGCTGGAAAACGGTGTAGTGATTAAAACTGCGTTTTCCAGCATTAACTACAAAGACATGCTCGCGGCAACCGGAGGCGGCAAGATTATGGCTCGCTTTCCTACCATCGCCGGTATCGACGGCGCTGGTGTTGTAGCTGAATCTAACGACTCACGCTTCAAACCCGGCGATGAGGTGCTGGTAAACGGCTGCGGCCTGGGCGAGCGCCACGACGGCGGTCTTGCGGAGTTCATGCGCGTGCCCGGTGATTGGATTGTGCCGCTACCCGAGGGCCTGTCGCTACAACAAAGCATGGCCATTGGCACTGCAGGCTTCTCGGCAGGTTTGGCTATAACCCGAATGCTCGAAAATGGCCTTGAGAAAGATAACGGCCCGGTAGCGGTTACCGGAGCTACCGGCGGTGTCGGCAGCCTGGCTATCGACATGCTCGCCAGCATGGGCTTTGAAGTTCACGCGATTACCAGTAAACAAGACTCCGCCGGGTATCTGAAAGGCCTGGGTGCTTCAGAGGTTATTATTCGCAGCAGTATAGATATGCAGGGCGGCTCACCACTTGAGAAAGCCCGTTTTGCTGGTGCCATTGATAACCTCGGCGGCCAGACTCTATCGTGGCTCATTCGCAGCGCCAAACCGTTCTGCCCTGTCGCCAGTATTGGCCTCGCAGCAACACCGAAGCTCGACACCTTTGTCTTCCCGTTTATTTTGCGGGGCGTGAGCTTGCTCGGCGTTAGCAGCACCAACTGCCCGATGCCACTGCGGCAAAAAACCTGGAACAACATCGCCGGTGACTATAAGCCGACACACCTCGGTAAAAGCATGGTCAGAACCGTAACTCTGGACCAACTCGACGCAGTGTTTTCGGCCATGCAGAAAGGCCGGATAGTCGGCCGTACGGTGGTTAAGTTCTGAGCTGAGTAAAATATTGCTGTAGCGCGAAACGCATTAGCAACTAACTAAAAAACCCGCGTAGAGTGCTATTCAGGCACTCTAGGCGGGTTTTTTAGTTAACGTCTAACAGCAACTGGCGCGCCTGCACTTATCGCTACCGGCCAATCGCAGACCTGAGTTATTCAAGCCTAAGCTAATTAGGTTTCGAGATGCTCGACCTTATTCGGCTTGCCGTCCCACTCTTCCGCGTCCGGCAATGGGTCTTTCTGCTCGGTAATTACCGGCCAGGCTTTGGTCAATTCCGCGTTCAGCTCGATAAAGTGCACCTGATCCTCAGGCACATCATCTTCAGAGAAGATCGCATTGGCGGGACATTCAGGCTCGCAGAGTGTGCAATCGATGCACTCATCGGGGTCAATCACCAGAAAGTTCGGGCCTTCGTGGAAACAATCCACCGGGCAAACTTCTACGCAATCAGTGTATTTGCATTTGATGCAGTTATCGGTAACGACGAACGTCATTTAGCGCCCCTTAAATGTTCAGGCTTGTGTTCAAAGTGGGCAGTTTACTGCACGCGGCGGTGTAGAACCAATAGCCGTGCGTAATTCCGGGGAAAATTGCTGAACACAACTCAGTGGCTTTCCCGATAGCGACGCGGAACAGAATGCAGAAGCAACGATTAACAGCCAAGTAGCTTTGCATTACCGCCTGATTTTAAGTGCCTAAGCGAAACCAGAATACTTTCAGACAACGGCCCTTTGAGGTTGTTGCAACAGATCCCCCCTTTACTCCCCCACATAACGTTTGCGGACTATATCAGTCATACGCGGCGTGAATTCGCCGCGCTTATAATCGGCAAACCAATGCTCGAGTGTGTAAGTAATCGTAGGAAATGCTAAATCGTCCCAGGGAATTTCCTGTTCTTCGAATAGGCGCACTTCGAGACTCTCTTCACCGACAGCAAAACTATCGGGCTCATCACCATGCTTAAGCGTTGCCAGAAACATCATATAAACCTGACTAATCTGAGGCAGATTGACGACGGTATATAACTCCGCCACATCAACCTCGGCACAAGCCTCTTCCAGCGTTTCGCGCGCTGCGCCATCACGGGTCGTTTCGCCGTTCTCCATAAACCCCGCGGGCAGTGTCCAATAGCCGCGGCGCGGTTCTATCGCCCGTTTGCACAACAAAACTTTACCTTCGTGCTCAGGCACACAACCGACGACAATTTTC
>CAJQNE010000366.1 GCA_905479545.1 uncultured Gammaproteobacteria bacterium
GGCATATTACGAATCAGCGTGGGCAGGCTGGAAAAAGCATTCGAACAAGCGAGGGTTTATGCTCATTCCTTGACGGTAGTCGAGTGAGCTTGCGGTGAAATTAGTGGGGATACCTCAGGGTCAGAGCCCTTTAGGTAGTAGCTCGTTTTAGCTTGGAAGCGCATCTGCATATTTACTTAGCTTCAAGTTCAAAGTGCAATGGTCAGGCTGATTTCTCTCAGTCTTAAGGATTTTGAACCAGAACGCCAAAAGTTAGCAATGACCTCTGACGTTGGTTATATCAATTCGCGTTAACGGTCGGCTGAGCCGCAGCCACAACTGGCTCACGATTAAATACCCCAATCATCGGTGTTCCGTGAGCCCGCATGATGGGTTCGATTTCCCGGTGCAGTGCGTGGTATTTGTAGAACGGTACGCGGGGAAATAGGTGGTGGATGGAGTGGATGTTTTGTCCTAACCAAAACCATTCAACCGGTTTCATCCAGCGTGGCATGAGCAAGCTGCTGGTGTTCTTATAGCGAGCCGAAACTTTGTAGGGGTGATGCGGGCGGAAGGCAAACCAGTAAGCGACGAAGCCGGCGCCGAGGATGTATCCCGTAATCAATAGGGCAGCAGTTCCGTCGCGGGTTACCAGCAGTAGAAAGCCGAGTCGCCAGCCAATAGAAAACAGCAGCTCAGCACAGTAAATAAGGCGTTCGCGTCGGTTGGCGCGGCCCCAGGCATGCGTGTAGAAGAAGCTGTTCTGCATCCAGAAAAACTTGATTAAGGTCAGTAAAAATTGGAATGGGCCGTCGCCCATCGTACGGATCATATGGTCCGGGTCTTTATCGGGTTGGTTGGTATACCGGTGGTGGGTGAAATGCTCGGTGGTGTGTGAAGCGTAGGGGATCGCTATTAGTGGTGCGACCAGGTATCCACATAAATCATTCAGCCATTTCAGGCCTTCGTGCTTGCCATGAATATTGCCATGTGCCGCTTCATGCAAAGGTGTGTATGACATGTATGTGAGCACTCCGTAGATAATAGTGGCGGCCCATAAAGGTGTGGTGCCCGCAATAAACAGAGCGAAGTTGCCGATAATGGCAATGACGACAAACACTGTGAGCATCACCGTAGGCCAGGCCACCGCGCCCATATGTACTTTGGCTGCGGCGATGGCTTGTTTATTGAGAACACTTAGATCTTGCTGCACGACACTCTCCGTTTTTCGATTCCAGTGCTAAGGTACGGTGTGGATGCTTTTGATGGCAGTGCATCTTTGACACTTGTGCGGGCATTTCCGGCCAGTGAATTCAGCTAATAGGAGAAAGGGGCTTGTCCCACGACCAAAGCATTTTGCACCCCGTCGCGTTCTCCATGGTTATGGTGAATTTCGCCGCCAGTTATGGCGTTGATTGCGAAACCTGCTTATTGGGGACGGGCATTGACGAGGCGCAGCTGCAGGATTCTGACGTTTTAATTAGTCGCCAACAGGAAATGCGTTTGGTTGAAAACCTTATGTTGGCCTTACCTGAGGTGCCGGCATTAGGCTTTGAACTCGGGCTGCAATATAACGTTTCCACGTTCGGAATTTGGGGGTTCGCCCTGCGTACCAGCCGTAATTTACGTGAGGTGATTCAGCGTGCGCTACGTTATCTGCCACTGAGTACGGCGTATTGCGAGTTCTCCGCGGTTCATGATGAAGAGGAATTCGGCGTACAAGTTGGTGCCAGCAAAATTCCCCAACATCTATGCCAGTTCCTGCTTGAACGCGATATGGCGACGAGTATTCTTATATTTCGTGAGCTTAGCTTGGCGGGTGTAAAAATCCTGCGGCTGGAATTCATGGGACCTGCACCCAAGCATGCTTCGACAATCGCTGATTTCTGTGGTGTTACGCCTGTTTATGAAAGCCGCCGTAATGCCGTGATGATGCGAAAGGCAGATGTTGAAATACCGCTGTCGATGTACGACCCGCACATGGTGCGAATGCTGGAAGAGCAGTGTCGTGCGCAGCTGCAACGGCGACAAGTTACGGGCTTAGCCGGGCAGGTTCGCCAACAATTGCTCGGCCCCTTGGGGCTGGTTGCTTCTGTTGAAGAGATGGCCATGGCGTTCAACATGGCGCCGCGAAGTCTGCGCCGTAAACTGGAAGAAGACGGGACGAATTACCGTAACCTGGTTGAGGATGAGCGCAAGAAAATGGCGACGCAACTGCTGACTTTAACCAATATGAAATTGGACGAGATGGCTCTGCAACTAGGCTACGCCGATACAGCGAGCTTCACCCGAGCCTTCCGCCGCTGGATGGGCTGCTCACCGGGAGCGTTCAGAAGCGAGAATCGGGAATAATGCGGGCATATCACCGGAGTTAGACTGGTTATTAGGTTTTCTCGGCTCACCAAACTGTCTACGATAGCCGCCATTGCACACCATTCTTAATTGCCGGAAAGCCCTTAATGACGACAGCCACCGACCTCTCCCTATTACTTAAGCAGCAACAGTATCCAGAGTTTATTCAGCAGCTTCGGGATGCTGTCGTGGCAGATCGTAGTATTCTGACCGAGTCGGAGATTAAGCAGTGGTGTGGTCGTCGTTGGCGGAACCTGTTTATTACGGCGGCAGCAGCGGATGAGGCAGCGGTTAAAACGGCAAGTAAGACGGGGTTGCTGGGTAAGAATAATGATAACCGGCCCGTGCGTGAGCGGGTAGCGCAGCGGTTTATTCGTAGCGATTCGAATGTTGAGTGGCAGGATGATCTACCGCCAGCGGCTATGCCGAAATTGCAGAATCACACGCTGC
Organism: uncultured Gammaproteobacteria bacterium; assembly: GCA_905479545.1. GTDB lineage: Bacteria > Pseudomonadota > Gammaproteobacteria > CAJQNE01 > CAJQNE01 > CAJQNE01. The sequence goes on from CAJQNE010000366.1 coordinate 2,782, forward strand.
TTTTTGCTCCGGGGCTGATTAACGGCATTCTGCCTTCGCGGGCTTTTGCACAGGCTCTGCCGGAGCTTGAAGCTGAGAATGGCTGGACTGTATTGCGGGCTGATTTGCACCCATTGCGAGGCTGTGAAGCCAATATCGTCGATATGGAAAATGCCCTGCTCCGGGGGCAGGGTTTGAAGGCCGATGCGAGCCAACGCACTGATACCACCGCAGCAATCCCCGGGAAGGTAGTCATCGTTGGCTACAGCAAAGGTGCGTCGGACGCGCTGGAAATGTTGGCGAGAGCGCCGGAGCTGGCGAAGAAAGTGACTGCCGTGTTTAGCTGGGCGGGGGCTGTTGGCGGCTCGTTTTTAGCAGACGATATTTATAACTCAATTAAGGACATGAGCGTTGATAACGCCAGCCCCGCAGTCGCTAGTTTGCTGAAAGTGATTAACCCGTTAGTGCAGCTGGGTAAGCCGGTAAAACGGATGGGCGAAGCCAATATTAAGGAAGCGGTTAGGTCGCTGACCACCACCGAGCGGAATGCCTTTTATGCTGAACATGGCGCGGTCATTGATGCGTTAAATATTCCGATATTCAGCCTAACGGGTTCAACCACCGTAATGGAGGCGCCGACCTTCCAGATGCAGGGTGTGATGGAGCTGAATAAATACGATTCGAATAACGACATGCAGGTTACTCAGGCTCAGGCTAAATGGCCGGGTTCAATGGGCATTGATCTGTGTTGTCTGCGTGGTCACCATTGGGATTTATCTTATAGTGCGTTCCCCCGTGCAATGCGAATGGGTTCGCCGAATTTGGACCATCCATTCCCGAAGAAGGCCGCCATGTTGGCGATGATGCAGTTGGTGGGTGAGCTGGGATTGATTGACTAGGCGTTGTTAGCCGCCATAAAAAGCGGTGGCTGATAAGCCGCTTGGCACACTGATTGGATATTTTGCAAAGCACTTTGAGTGCTTTTCTTACAAACCTGGCTCTTACAGTGGGTGATTGCCCGTCTATACCAGACGGGCCGTTTGATAAGAGTTTCTATAATGTCTCCAGCCCGACTTGTGCTGTTCACAGCGCTGGCAATGATTGCGTTTGCCGCTAACTCCTTGCTGTGTCGCTTAGCTCTTACTGCGACGGATATTGACCCTGCCAGCTTCACCACCATTCGGCTGATATCCGGTGCTGTTGTTCTCGCCGTTTTGGTGTCGCTACGAAACCGGAAATTTGTGATGGGCGGTAACTGGCTCTCTGCTGCATCATTGTTGGTATACGCAGCGGGCTTTTCTTTTGCCTATGTCAGTCTGTCCACCGCGACCGGAGCTTTGCTGTTATTTGGGGCGGTGCAGGCAACGATGATCGGTTACGGCCTGGCCTCTGGTGAGCGGCCGAATAACAGGCAGTTATTCGGTATTGGGGTCGCTCTGGTCGGTTTGCTTGTGTTGTTTTTGCCGGGGCTCGAAGCGCCGCCATTGGTGGGCGCATTATTAATGATAGGTTCCGGCATCGCCTGGGGTGTGTATTCGTTACGCGGTCGGGGGGTGGGCGACGCGACTCAGGCCACTGCGGGAAATTTTTTGCGGGCAGTGCCGTTGGCTCTGGTGATCAGCGTAGTGATGTGGTCTTCACTAAACGTCGATGCAGCGGGTGCGCTGTACGCGGTGCTGTCGGGAGCATTGGCGTCGGGCGTTGGCTACGCGGTTTGGTACACGGTGTTGCCATTGTTGCGAGCCACAACGGCTGCGACCGTGCAGCTCAGTGTTCCCGCTCTGGCGGCTTTTGCCGGCGTGATTTTTCTGGCCGAGCCGATTAGTTTGCGACTGGCGTTGGCAGCGTTTGCAACGCTCGGCGGTGTGGCGGTTTACATTCTGAGCCAGGAAAAATCGATGGCTGTGGGTTAGTTTATTGCAGCTGATATTGGCGGTGGAGTAGGCCTTAGCGGCGCATCGTATGCCAGCATTCTGGCGTTAAACACAGCCTTTACGGTGCGTTACGCCTGCAATTAATCGGCTGGGCAATTATAATCGCCGACCCCGCTGCAAATGGCAGCATAGCGATTACGAGTAATACCGATGAAAAAGTGGCAGTGTCTGGTTTGTGATTTCCAATACGATGAAGCTCTGGGCATGCCTGAAGACGGCATAGCGCCCGGCACGACGTGGGAAGATGTGCCGGATGATTGGACCTGCCCCGACTGCGGTGCCGGTAAAGATGATTTTGAAATGATTGTGGTCGGCTAATGAGCACTGCTAGCAAGCCCGTCATTATTATTGGTACCGGCCAGGCAGGTACGTCGGTGGCCCGTGAATTCCGTAAGCTCGACAGCGACACGCCAGTGTTGATGCTGAGCAGCGACGACGGCGCGGGCTACTACAAGCCTAATTTGTCGAAGGCTTACGCTACCGGTAAAGATGCCGACGGCCTGATTACTGCGGACGCGGCCAAGTTAGCTGAGCAGTTGGGTGTTGAGATTCGGCCGCACGCGATGGCGGCGTTTTTGAATCCGCAGGAAAAAACTCTGCGGGTTGGGGCTGAAACGCTGGAATATAGCCAATTAGTACTGGCGACCGGCGCTTACTGTAAGCGCATACCGTTCGAAGGTGATGCGGTGCAACGGCTGCAGTCGGTGAACAACCGGCTGGACTACTCGCGTTTCCGCGCAGCTGCGGATAACGCCCGGCACGTAACCACTATTGGCGCCGGATTAATTGGCTGTGAGTTTGCTAACGATCTGGTTTCGGCGGGCAAGCAGGTAACAGTTATCGACTTGCTGAGTTGGCCACTGGGCCGGCTGCTGCCGCAGCAAGCTGGCGAAGCGTTGCAGGCCGGTTTGGCTGAATTAGGTGTGCGGTGGCGTTTGCAGCAGTCGGTGCAGTCGTTAACGACTCATGGCGAGCAAACCAGCGTAACGCTGGCTGACGGCGAGCAGTGGGATACTGACGTAGTGCTTTCCGCCGTCGGCCTGCAACCGGCTACCGATCTGGCCAGAGCTGCCGGTATCGATATTGGCAACGGCATAGTCGTTAACGCTCAACTACTAACCAGTGCAGCCGATGTGTATGCCCTCGGAGACTGCGCTGAACTAGGTGCGGGCTTGGTGTTGCCGTATATCGCACCTATTCTGCATTGTGCCAAAGTTATCGCTAAAGGCCTGGTCGGTGAGGTCGCTAGTTTGTCGCTGCCTGCTATGCCGGTGGTTGTGAAAACCCCGGCCTGCCCGACGATTATTTCGCCACCACCGGTTGGGGCAATCGGCGAATGGCGGGTTAGCGGCGAGGCGCCAGACCTCGAGTGCCGCTTTGAAGGTACGAACAACGAGCTGTTGGGTTGTGCTTTGCTGGGCGAAGTTGGTAAACAACGCATGGCGTATCAACGCGAACTGCCGCCGGTAATGTAGCGGGCTTTCTGCAGCCATCCTGGTCTGCAGAGACGTTCCCCCCAGAATTTGCCGCATTGGCCGCCAAGGTACTGACTTACTTGGCGGATTGCGGTAAATGACTGGTTCCGGGCCAACGCCTGTGCTTAACTGCGCCGCATTCGCTCCAGCCGGTAAAGTCCTATCACTGAATCCAACAA
>CAJQNE010000367.1 GCA_905479545.1 uncultured Gammaproteobacteria bacterium
GGGTTTCAAAGTCTAGTTGGTTGAACTGTCTTAGCATGGTGACTCTTGTTTGGGGGTTCCAGAGTTTGATGACGGTAGGGCAAGCCGCTCAAGTACCGCAGCTTGGGATATAAATTTGAGCAGGGCGGTGGCCACTGCTGCGGGCTGCTCGTGATGGAGCATATGACCGGCGTCCGCCACGCTGGCTTTTTGCAGGCCGCGAATAGCGGATTGCCGTTCGGCCAGGTCGTGCTCTTCGTAGAACTGTGTGAAGTTGGTTTCCGCTCCTTCGAGCCATAGTGTAGGCGCGGTGATGTTTTGCCAAAAGCTTAAGGCTTCGGCACGGCGGTACAAAATGGGCCCGCGCATCCGGTGCCGCGGGTCGGCTTTAAGTTGTACCGGGCCGTTGGGTTGGTTGGCGTCGACCGGTTTGCTCCAACAGCCAGCGATAAAATCAGCAACTTCGTTGTTAAGGCGCCGATTGTATTTTTGCATTGAGGCGACCAGCGCTGCGCGATTTTTATACCTGCGGCTAACCGGTGGCTGTTGTATCTCGTCCAGCCATTTTGTCATGCGTTCCGGTGCGGTGTTGGCGTCACTGTCAGGCAGTCCGAAGCCCTCCAGTAAAGCTAGTCCCGCTAATTTTTCCGGCCGCGCGCCGGCGTATAGGCCGACTATATTGGCCCCCATACTGTGGCCGACAACTACCGCCCGGTTGTTATCGGTGCAAATGATATCGAGTAGTGCATCGAGGTCGGCGAGGTAGTCTGCGAACCAGTAATGCTGCTCGTTCCAACTGCTGTCACCGAAGCCGCGCCAGTCGGGCGCAATGATGGCCCAGTTCTGTTGGGTTGCGACGTTGAGCTGAGGCAGTAGCTCGTCGACCATCAATTGCCAGCTTGCACCATTGTCGAGAAAGCCGTGAAGTAAAATTAGCTGTGGTGCGCAGTCATCATTGCTGCCCCAGCGGTGCAGCGCTGTTTGGCAATTGCGGAGTTGCTCTGAGCTTTGTGTTTTAGGTTGCTGTTTTTGCAAGGGATTCAAACACTCGGTGGACGGCGCTATGCTGCACTGCAATAAAGGTCGGCTAGTATGCCTGCTTTTTGTTGCTATTGCAGGCTTTTGCCGCTCAGTTCAGCTCCTGATCGGACAACCGGAAAACATGTAGGAACAGGCCGCGAATTTAGCGCTTTTGTCGTGCTAGGCTACGCGCAAAGTAATTTCAGAAGAGTGTAAATGAGTGCCACTGCCAGCTTAGCCGCCGAGCCGACGTTTGTTATTAAGGGCCGCATGCAAACCCTTACTGTATTGCGGCTTAACAGTTCTGATTGGCAACAATTGCAAGCAGAACTGGAAGCCCACCTTGCACAGGCGCCGCAGCTACTGAAAGGTATGCCGCTGGTCATTGACTGCGGCGACGTTGCGGAGAAGATGCCGGGCATTGCCGATTTGCTTAACCGGCTCCGCGAGTTAGGCCTGTCGCCCATTGCCGTACAAAACGCTCGCACCGATGTGGCTGATCAGGCGACTAAGCTGGGCCTCGCGGTATTACGTGAGAATAAAGAAAGTGAGAAAGAAAGCGAGTCCGCTGTAAAGGCCGTCGAGTCGGCTGCTAAAGCTGAGTCGCAACCCTCGCAAGCGCCAGAACAAGGCGATATTGAATTGGCCGAGCCAAAAACGACGCCAATGACCATCACCAGGCCGGTTCGCTCTGGTCAGCAAATTTACGCCCGAGGCGGCGATTTGGTTGTTCTGGCCACCGTGAGCGCCGGTGCTGAGGTAATTGCTGACGGCCACGTGCACATTTATGGTGCCCTGAATGGCCGAGCCATTGCCGGTGCCGCTGGCGATGGTGACGCACGCATTTTTTGCTCTAATTTTAACGCCGAGCTGGTGGCGATAGCTGGCCGCTATAAAACCAGCGACGCTTCGAACGACCAGTACCGCGACACTGCCGTGCAAATTGCATTGGATGGTGAGCAATTGGTGTATAAAGCGCTGAATTAAAGCGGCTTTGCTTTACGGCTGTATGTAACGAATTTTCTAAATTCATTTTTTGATCAACGCGCAGGAGAGGGTAACAACCTTGGCGAAAATTATTGTAATAACGTCGGGCAAAGGCGGTGTGGGTAAAACCACAACCAGCGCTGCGTTTGGCACCGGGCTGGCACTGAAAGGCCATAAGACTGTACTCATCGACTTTGACGTGGGCCTACGGAATCTCGACCTTATTATGGGTTGCGAGCGCCGCGTGGTTTACGATTTCATTAATGTTATTCAGGGCGAAGCTACTGTTCAGCAGGCGTTGATTAAAGACAAGCGAGTAGAGAACCTGTTTATTCTCGCCGCTTCTCAAACGCGTGATAAAGATGCACTGAACCAGGAAGGCGTTGGTCGGGTGCTTGAACAGCTTGCTAAAGATTTCGAATATATTATTTGCGATTCGCCAGCGGGTATTGAAAAAGGCGCTCACCTTGCCATGTACTACGCTGACGAAGCGATGGTGGTTACCAACCCGGAAGTCTCATCGGTACGTGACTCAGATCGTGTGCTGGGTATTCTGGCCAGTAAAACCAAACGTGCTGAAGAGAACAAAGAGCCCATTAAGGAACGCTTGATTCTGTCCCGCTATTCACCTGATCGCGTTGCACGTGGCGAAATGTTGAGTGTCGAAGACGTGCAGGAAATTTTATCGATTGACCTGCTGGGTGTTATTCCTGAATCGCAGGCAGTGTTGAATGCCTCGAACTCCGGTGAGCCGGTGATTCTGCACGAAGATAGTGAAGCGGGTCAGGCTTACCGTGATTTAGTTGATCGTTATCTGGGTGTTGACGTACCTCATCGTTTCGTCGACCCGAAAAAACCGGGGTTCTTCTCACGGCTATTCGGAGGCAACTAAGTTATGGGTTTGTTTGATTATTTCCGCAAGCCGGAAAAAAGCTCAGCCAACCTGGCAAAGGAACGCCTACAGGTTATTGTTGCGCATCAGCGGCGGGATAATGCCGACGGCCCTGATTATTTGCCGCAGCTACAACGCGAACTACTGTATGTAATTCGTAAGTACGTAGAAGTGGACGATGATGCAGTGAATGTGCAGTTAGAAAAAGACGGTAACGTTGAGGTGCTGGAGCTCAATGTGACTTTGCCAGACAGAAAGCCAGAGGCGCTAGACGCTGATTAGTCGTCAGGCAGCTGCATTCGCTTAGCCCAACAAAAAACCCGCTGCCAAGCGGGTTTTTTGTTAGGCGGCTCCGGCTACATGTTCCGCCGGTACTCGCCACCGACGGCGTACAAGGCATGGCTTATCTGGCCCAGCGAGTTGTACTTCACGGCTTCGAGCAATTGCTCAAAGACATTTTCGCGGTTGCTGGCGGTTTCCTGCAGCCGTTGTAGGCTATTTTCGCCCCGGTCGTTACGCGCGCTTTGATAGCTTCTTACATTACTGATTTGCTGTTGTTTCTCGTCATCGGTAGAGCGAATGAGCTCAATTTCGGTGGCGATTTCACCGCCGTGGTCTTTCGCTAAGAAAGTATTAACGCCGATGAGGGGCAGGGAGCCGTCGTACTTTTTATGTTCGTAATACATGCTCTCCTCCTGAATTTTGCCACGCTGGTACATGGTATCCATGGCGCCTAACACGCCGCCACGTTCGCTTATCGATTCGAACTCCTGGTAAACGGCTTCTTCGACCAGATCGGTTAGCTCATCGACCACAAAGCTACCTTGCCACGGGTTTTCGCAGAAGTTCAGGCCCATTTCGCGGTTAATGATCAGCTGAATAGCAACCGCGCGTCGCACTGATTCTTCCGTGGGCGTGGTGATGGCTTCGTCGTAAGCGTTGGTATGCAGGCTGTTGCAGTTGTCGAACAGTGCATAAAGCGCCTGAAGTGTGGTGCGAATGTCGTTGAACTGAATTTCCTGGGCGTGCAGCGAGCGGCCTGAGGTTTGAATGTGGTATTTGAGCATCTGGCTGCGTGGCCCGGCGCCGTAACGTTCTTTCATGGCGCGTGCCCAAATGCGCCGTGCTACGCGGCCAATCACCGTGTACTCCGGGTCCATGCCGTTGCTAAAGAAAAAGCTTAGGTTAGGCGCGAAGTCGTCAATATTCATACCGCGGGCGAGGTAGTACTCAACAATGGTGAAGCCGTTACTGAGGGTAAATGCCAGCTGACTTATCGGGTTCGCGCCAGCTTCGGCGATGTGATAACCGGAGATGCTAACTGAATAAAAATTCCGTACTGCCCGGTCGACGAAACTTTGTTGAATGTCACCCATCATTCGCAGTGCGAATTCGGTGCTGAAAATACAGGTGTTCTGGGCTTGGTCTTCTTTCAGAATGTCGGCCTGCACGGTGCCGCGAGCGGTGCTCATGGCGCGCTTTTTGATGCGCTCGTACGTTTCAGCGTCAAGCAGTTCGTCACCGGTGACGCCGAGCAAACCAAGTCCTAAGCCATTGTTTCCTTTCGGCAGTTCGCCGCCGTATGTGGGGCGTTCGCGGCCAGAATAAATTTCGTCGATCTTCTGTTCAGCTGCTGCCCAGCGCGCCGGGTCTTCTCGTAGGTAGAGCTCTACCTGCTGATCGGTGGCGGTGTTCATGAACATCGCCAGAATCATTGGCGCGGGGCCGTTGATGGTCATTGAAACTGAGGTAGTCGGCGAGCATAGGTCAAAGCCTGAATAGAGCTTTTTCATATCATCAAGCGTGGCAATGTTAACGCCGCTATTACCGATCTTGCCGTAGATGTCCGGTCGGGTTTCGGGGTCTTCACCGTATAGCGTAACGGAATCAAAGGCGGTGGAAAGCCGTGCAACATCATTGCCTTCGCTCAGGTAATGAAAGCGACGGTTAGTGCGTTCCGGCGAGCCTTCGCCGGCGAACATCCGAATCGGGTCTTCGCCCGTGCGGCGGTAGGGGAACACGCCGGCCGTGTAAGGGTAACCGCCCGGAAGGTTCTCTTTGCAGAGAAAACGGAGTAGCTCGCCCCAATTTTCGTATTTCGGTGCAGCAATTTTCGGGATTTGTTGGTGGCTCAGTGATTCGCGGTAGTTCTCGACCTTAATTTCTTTGCCACGGACTTCGTAGCTGGTCGTGGCATCCGTCACCGACTTAAGCCGCTCCGGCCAGTCGCGCAATAACTGTTGATTTTCCTGCGTCAGCGAATTCAGCGCATCGTTATAACGTTGACGCATTAGCAGCAGCGTTGCATCGCTGGCATTGCTAGTGGCGTCCGCTGAATAGAGTTGCAGTGCGGCTGGAAGCTCCGAATCGTCGAGCTCTTTGAGCGTGCTCCAGAAATTCTGCGCGCGGTTGGCAGCTTCATGCTGCTGTTCGATCTCGCTGTTAATGCGGCGGGCGTTCTCGGCAATTTCTGCCAGATAGCGCACTCGCTTACCGGGAATGAGCACGGTGGCTCTCGGTTCTTTCTCAGCGACGTCTAAAGCGGGTGTCCATTTTTTATCGTCAAGTTTTAACTTCTCACGCAACAAGCGGCATAGCTGGGTGAACATCCAGGTAACGCCGGGGTCGTTGAACTGACTGGCAATTGTCGGATACACCGGCACGTCGTCATCGGAAAGTTCGAACTTCAGCCGGTTGCGTTTCCACTGTTTGCGAATGTCACGCAGCGCATCCTCGGCACCACGACGATCGTATTTATTCAACACGATTAACTCGGCGTAATCGATCATGTCGATCTTTTCCAGCTGCGAAGCCGCGCCGTAGTCGCTGGTCATGACGTACATCGGGAAGTCGACTAAGTCGACAATTTCGGAATCCGACTGGCCAATACCCGCCGTTTCGACGATGACCAGGTCGTATTGCTGAGCTTTCAGAAAAGCGATGGAATCTCGTAGCTCAGCGCTGGTGGCAACGTGCTGGCGACGAGTTGCCATCGAACGCATAAATACCCGGTCAGACCGCAATGAGTTCATCCGGATTCGGTCGCCAAGCAAAGCGCCACCGGAGCGTCGGCGGCTAGGGTCGACCGCAATTACCGCGATACGAATATCGGTAAACGCTTGCAGGAAACGCAATAACAGCTCATCGACCACCGAAGACTTGCCCGCTCCGCCGGTACCGGTAAAGCCAATAACAGGAGTTAGTTTTCCGGCCATTTCCCATTCTTTGCGCAGCTTGGTGAGCTCTGCTTCACTAAGAATGCCGTCTTCGATTGCGGAGAGCATCTGGCCAATTGAGAATTCATTATCGGGCGAAACAGTATCCGGCTGCAGAGCGGGGCGCTGTTGCTCATTCGCGCGGTCAATCAGGTTGTCGATCATGCCGGTCAGGCCCAGTTTGGCGCCGTCATTCGGGTGATAAATCCGTTCAACCCCACAGTCATGCAGTGCATCAGCTTCTTCAGGGGTAATGGTGCCGCCGCCGCCGCCGTATACCCGAATATGCTCAGCGCCACGTTCTTTGAGCATGTCGACCAGATAAGCAAAAAATTCGTTGTGACCGCCTTGATAGGAGGATAGGGCGATACCATCGGCATCTTCCTGCAGCGCCGCGCGGGCTATATCTTCTACAGAACGATTGTGGCCGAGATGAATGACTTCGGCGCCATGACTTTGAATCAAGCGTCGCATCACATTAATAGCCGCGTCGTGGCCATCAAACAGGCTGGCCGCCGTGATGAAGCGCAGCGGTGTTTGCGTTGGATTCTTGCGTTCGCTTGCAGATGTATCAGCGGCAGACTGGCCCATGTAATGCTCCTCCCGCTCACGATTGAGTGCGGGATTGATAATAGGAATATGCTAAGTAAGAGTGCTCTTTATGTCACGAGTCTAGTTTGTTGCGATGCATCAATCAAGCGCTTGCTTGGTTTTTACGCGTCCTTTGGCTAATAAAAAAGCGCGAGAGGGGTAGCCAGACTCGCGCTTTCTGTTTTCAGCTGTTAAAGCTAGTTAACCTGGCGGTCTTTCCCTTCCCAGAATGGCGCTCTGAGTTCACGTTTCAGAACTTTGCCTGCACCAGAAAGCGGCAGCGGTTCACTACGGAATGACACGCTCTTCGGACATTTGTAGCCAGCGATCTTAGCTTTGCAATGTTCGATAATGGCCTCGGCATCCTGCTCGGCGCCAGCGGCTGAAATAACGATGGCGTGGACAGCTTCGCCCCATTCATCGCTGGGGATACCTACAATCGCAACCTGGGAGACTGATGGGTGAGTAGAAACAACACTTTCTACTTCGGCTGAGTAAACGTTTTCGCCGCCCGTGACGATCATGTCTTTTACCCGGTCGACGATATACAGGAAGCCATGCTCGTCGAGGTAACCGGCGTCACCGGTGTGTACCCAGCCATCAATTAAGGTGCTGGCGGTTTGCTCCGGTTTGTTCCAATAGCCTTTCATGGTGTTAGGGCCGGTGCAGCAAATTTCGCCAATTTCGCCTTGGGGTAGCGGCTGGTGCTCATCATCGACAATCTTAATTTGAATGCTGTACGCCGCCCGACCCGCTGAGCGCAATTGCACGCTGCGGTCGCCTTCCAGCACATGCTCTTCTGGTAACAGTATGGTGGCGATGGGGGCGAGTTCAGTTTGGCCATAAGCCTGCATCATTTCCAATCCGTCAACGGCTTTCATGGCGCGACGGAGTAAGCCTTCGGGCATTGGCGATGCACCGTAGAGAATGCGTTGGATATTGGCCAGTTTGGCCGCATCAAAATTTGGGTGGTCGAACATCATCTGAATCATTGCCGGTACCAGCAATGCATCGGTAACGTTGGCATCGGCAATAACGTTCATTGTTACTTCCGGATCAAACGCCGGAATAATAACGTGGCGCCCGCCCAGCACGGTGAACATAAAGATGGTCGCCAGATCCGCCATGTGGAACATTGGCGCGGCGTGTAATACCGAACAGTTTTCGTCGGCGGGGCTAGCCGCGGCAATACTCACGGCGCTAGTGAATAGGGCGACGTGATCGATCATTACACCCTTAGGGAATCCGGTGGTTCCGCCGGTGTAAAAAATGCCGGCAAGGTGGTCATCGCCGTGCTCAAATTTTTGCTTCGGCTCAGCGTCAGCCATTAGCTTTTCCAGCGGCTTGGCCCAATCAGGGCAATCAGCATCGCTGCCCATAAATAGGTATTGCTCTACCGGTAACTCTTCTGCGCGGAGTTTCTCAACCAGTGGCATAAAGGTTTTGTCGAAAAGTAATGCTTTGCTGCCAGAGTCAGTGAGTGAATACACAAACTCAGCTGCAGCCCAGCGAATATTCAACGGCACCATGCGCGCGCCAATTTGCGGAATGCCAAAGAGTGATTCGAAGTAGACGTTACTGTTAAGGCTAAGAATGGCGATGTGGTCATTCTTGCCGAGACCGAGTGTTTCAAACGCTCCGGCCATGCGCCGCACCCGATCAGCTGTTTCAGTCCAGGTGAATTTTTGGCCCATAAATTCAGTCGCAGCTTGTTGGCAACGCAGTTGTTCGGCCCGGAACACTAGTTGGGTAATGTGCACAGTGAAGCTCCTATTTTTCGCATTACTATTATGGCGGCCGGCGGGTAGCTGGTCGCGTGCTCAATTATTGCAGCTTAGCTAACATTTCTGAATGTTGCAGCCGTTGGTTAACGCTGAGCTAGTGACGTGCGCGCGAAGTTTGCAGCAGTAGAACGAGTAACGCCGACAGTGCGGGACAGGACACCGTTATCCGCTTCAAACTGAATGGAGCAATACTCAAACTTATTGGTTTTTGAGATGCCGATCAAGAAACTGAATAGCTTTTTTCACGGCAGCGCCGTCGAATAGAAAAGCCGTGGTGTGGCCGCGAAACTTTTGAATATAAAGTTCGTTGGCAACACCGGCGTTGTCTAGTAGTTTTTTGAAGTCGAGCGGTTGGTTGGGCTTTACCAGTGTGTCGAGGCTGCCGTGATACAGAAATACCGGCGGGTCATTCGGAGTGACGTAGTAGGCGGGTGAAGCGGCTGCATACGCTGCAGGTTTCTCTGCTTGCGTGCCACCCAAAAAGCGTTCTACAAGCTTGCCGTCCGGGTACTTGCGTAAGTCAGCAGGCGTGCCGCCGCCCACTACTGCCTGAACTCTTGTTTGCGGCCCGCCGTGTGGTTTGTCAATCGGGTCGCCCTCGCTCACCGAGCCAAGCATCGCCGCCAAATGCGCACCCGATGAATAGCCCCAGCTGGCTATTTTGTTGGGATCTAGCTGGTAGTCATTGGCATGCTGGCGAAACCACTTTATTGCCAATTGCACATCGTAAATTTGTTCAGGGAATTGGTGTTGCGGCGCGAAGCGGTGGCTTATATTGAACACGACATAGCCGCGTTCAGCGATTTGCTGAGCGAGCTTGTCGGTATCCTGCCGTGAGCGACTGCTCCAGCCGCCACCGTGTATCAATAAAACGCCGGGGTATATTTCAGTGTTGTCTGGTCGGTAAATATCGCCCTGCAATACCTTCGGCCAGTCGGCTGGTGAATAGCTGAGGTTGCTAATTTTTTGCAACTGCTTAGCCGGGTTCGCCAGCGGCGCATTGCTTACCTCCGGGTTACTAACGATATGTTGGCTACAGCTGGCAAGCGCTAGCCCGATTAGTATAAGTGCTGCTTTGTATGGAGTGTTTCGCATAAGCCTGAGCGGGGTCGGGGTTTATGGTGCTACGTTATAAAACTGCTTTTAGATGTTAGTAATCAAACCGCCAGCACGCGATATTTGCACGATAACGCTATCGGACCTCTTGCCCATCATCGACCTTAATAATAGTACCGGTGACACATTCCGAGGCTGGCGAACATAAAAATAACAGTGTGCTATCAAGTTGGGCAGGCACGCAGCCGCGCTTGCGAGGAAAGTGCCGGGTAATGTCGCCCATGCGCTGCACCATGGCATCGGTCATTTCACTTTCGAAAAATCCGGGGGCGATGG
>CAJQNE010000368.1 GCA_905479545.1 uncultured Gammaproteobacteria bacterium
ACCATTACCAACCCATAAAGTAACCAGCGACCGGCTTCACCATAGCCGACGGCAAAAGCGGCGGCAGTTAAGCTGGCACCCTCTCCCACACCGTCGAGTTGCAGCGCACCCGTGCAAAGAATAATCAGGGCGGTAGCCGTACAGATAATGAGCGTGTCGATAATCGGGCCCAACATGGCAACCATGCCCTCACGCACCGGCTCGGTGGTTTTTGCCGCGCCATGAGCCATAACTTCGGTGCCGATGCCTGCTTCGTTAGAAAACAGTCCCCGTCGCACTCCAATGAGAATAACGCCCATCAAGCCGCCGCTAACCGCAGATTTAACATTGAATGCCTCAACGAATATCGACGTGAACGCCGCAGGCACCTGCGGTAAAAACTGCACGATAATTCCGATTACTGCCAGCACATAAACCGTACTCATACTTGGCACCAGCGCTGCTGAGAAACGGCCGACGCGGCGAATGTCGCCCAGAATGACCAGTGCAACCGGAATGGCTATGAGCAGACCGACAGCAGGCTTCACCCAAGCCTGCTGCCAACCTAGCGGCGTTAGTACGAACTCGGCGGTGGTTTGCACCATTTGGTTAACCTGCAGCGCTGGCAGGCAGCCAATAAGACCAGCGATACAGAAGAACACCGCCAGCGGCTTAAAGCGCGCCCCCAGGCCTTCAACTATCACGTACATCGGGCCGCCACGTAGCTCGCCGGTTTCGTCGCGCCCCCGGTAAAGAATGGCCAACGTGCAGGTGAAAAATTTAGTGGCGACACCGACTACGGCTGTCATCCACATCCAGAACACCGCGCCGGGGCCACCCAACTCAACAGCCACCGCAACACCGGCAATATTGCCCAAACCGATAGTGCCGGCCAGAGCAGCGCTCAACGCTTGAAAATGGGTAAGCTGGCCAGGTGCCCTGTCATCGTCATACCGACCCGCCAGAACAACGAGTGCATGAGGAATATAGCGATACGGCAAAAACCGTGAGTACAGCAAAAACAACGTGCCGCCGCCCAGCAGTAATACCACTAACGGCGGCCCCCAAACGAAACTGGCAAAGGCTGACAGCCACTCATTAATTGACTGCATATTGTCCCGTCCCTGTTATCTCGTTAAGTTGCTGAGCTCTAATCAGGCAGCACAGCTTCGCCAGCGAATAGCGACTCAATCGTTTCACGCTTACGGACAACATGAACCTTATCGCCATCCACCATTAACTCTACCGCTCGCGGCCGGGAGTTATAGTTGCTCGACATGACAAAACCGTAGGCGCCGGCAGAACGAATTGCCAACACATCGCCGGGCTCTACTCGCAACTCACGTTGCTTGCCTAGGAAATCACCGGTTTCGCAAACCGGGCCCACTACATCCATATTGGTGGTCGCACCATCCCGTGGTATCACCGGCACAATTTCTTGCCAGGCGCTATACAGTGCCGGCCGTAACAGATCGTTCATCGCACCGTCGACGATGGCATATTCCTGATCGCCATTCGTCTTCAGGTGTTCAACCGTCGTTAGCATCACCCCGGCATTCGCCGCAATGGCCCGGCCTGGTTCGAGAAGCACCGTCACATCACGGTCCGCGAATAGCGGCAATACGGCGGTCATGTACTCAGCGGGTTCTGGCGGTGTTTCGTCGTTATAGCGGACGCCAAGGCCGCCGCCGATATCGATATGACTAAGAGTGATGCCATTTTCAGCAAGTGTATCCACCAACGCCAATACACGATGCAATGCATCGACAAATGGCTGGGTGCTAGTGAGTTGCGAACCTATATGGCAATCGACACCGACAATTTTGAGGCCTGGCAGCTTCGCCGCCCGTTGGTAAACCTGTTCGGCAAGCTCGATATCAATACCGAACTTATTCTCCTTTAAACCGGTTGAAATATACGGATGAGTTTCAGCATCAACATCCGGGTTAACCCGTAGGCTGATATTAGCCACATCGCCGCGCGCTGCGGCAATATGGCTAATTCGCTCCAGCTCTGCCTCGGATTCAACATTAAAACAGTGAATACCCACATCGAGCGCGAGCTCTATTTCCCACGGAGCTTTGCCAACACCAGAGAACACACATTTGGTTGCATCTCCGCCTGCTGCCAATACCCGGCGCAATTCTCCACCGGAGACGATATCGAAGCCCGAGCCCTGTTGCGCCAGCACATTCAGCACAGCCAGATTAGAGTTAGCTTTTACCGCATAACAGATAAGGTGCGGTTGGTCGCCAAAGGCAGTGTCAAAGGCTTGGTAATGACGTTCCAGCGTTGCCCGTGAGTACACATACGCCGGTGTACCATATTCTTCAGCAACGGCGTGCAGATCGACTTGCTCGGCGCACAGCCGACCATCGAGGTAATTGAAGTAGTCCAAAACAGAAGTACCGTTATCGTGTTGCAGCAAAAACGGCGCGCAGTTTACCGGAGATGACACGTCACTTCGCTGTTTTAGTTATGAGTGCTTATATTTAAGGACTGCTTCGTGGTCATCCGTTTATTGCTAGCCATCGATTACCCGGGATGGGAACCTAGCCTAACGAGCTGACTAGTTGCCACGCTCGCTACTCTCAGCCGCTGCAGTTCGCTCCGAACTCGGTGATTCCTCGGGCAGGTATAGATCTCCCTTCATCCCACAAGCAGAAACCACGCAAGTTAAAAAAACGAAACATAGCAGTCTGGACATTACCGCACTCCGGATGGCCACCCGAGAATTACAACCAACATCAATATAAGCCATCCTATTTGCTCCAAAATTTTTATGTTGCATAGTGACCGGAACGATACGCGGTTTCAGGCCGTGCTGATAAGAGTCAGTTTTTTAAAAATTGACCGCCAACTGGAGAAAACTTGGCCAGTGGACTCGCGAAGTGCCGCAATTTAACCCCAACCGGGGCTATTTTTTAAGAAAAAAACAGGTTTTTCATTTACGAAACAATCGCCTTAGGTTTGGTAAAAATCAACCACTTACCGGAATTTCCCATACTGAATCGCGGAACAATGCTACCGCTCATCGGAAATGTGGGTAGATAACCTTATTCTTTCTTAGCTATGCTACGCGCACCGCTATTTATATATATTGGCGGACACAGCGATCGTGAACCCACGACCTCCCGTGTTTGAATACCCTCATGGAGACATTACTAGTGAAAAAACTTGTGCAATTGCCGCTATTAGTAGCCGGCGCAGCTTTCCTACTGCCTGCTATGGCCCAGGAAATTGGTTCATACCCGCCTAACGCTAAGCCCGGCGAGTGCTACACCAAGGCTCTGGTACCGGCTTCATTCGAAACCAAATCTGAGCGCGTTCTTATCCAGGAAGCTGGTGAGCGTATCGAAGTTATTCCTGCTACCTACAAGCGTGTTAAGAAGCGTGTATTGGTTCAGGAGCCTGGTGAGCGTTTGGAAGTAATTCCTGCTACCTACAAAACAGTAACCGAGCGCGTTTTGGTTAAGCCTGCTGTAACCAAACTGATTCGTTCTGAGCCTGTTTACGAGACCGTAACCGAGCGTGTACTGGTTGCTCCGGCTACCACCATCTGGAAGCCCGGCACCGGCGCTATCACCCAGGTTAACAACTCTACCGGCGAAATCATGTGTCTGGTTGAAGTACCTGCTAAGTACAAGACGGTTACCCGTCGCGTACTGAAAGCTCCAGCGGGTACCACTGAGCGCACTGAGCCAGCTCAGTACGAGACCATCACCAAGAAAGTTGTAGCTACCCCGCCATCAACCCGTAGCGTTAGCATTCCAGCTAAGTACAACGACATCTTTGTAACGGAAGAAGTACAACCTGCAACCACTCGTCGTATTCCGATTGCTGAGAAGTATGAGACTGTAACCAAGCGTGTTCAGGTTTCTGAAGAGCGTCTGAGCTGGGCACCAATCCTTTGCCAGACCAACGTTTCTGGCAACATCATCACCGAGCTACAACGCGCTCTGCGCGCCAAGGGTTACAACCCTGGCCCGGTTGACGGCGTATACGGTCAAGAAACCCGTAGTGCTATCAGCGCTTACCAGCGTCGCCAAGGTTTGGCACGTGGTGGCCTGACCCTGGAAACCCTGAACTCTTTGGGTGTTTCTATCTAAGTGAGTTTGTAGGGCGTTCTGCCTTACAAACTGCTTAATAAAAAACCGCCGCTTCTTAGGAAGCGGCGGTTTTTTTATGTCTGAATTTTTTGCTGGCCAACTTCTGTTTATGCAGATAGATAGATCAATCAGGCCGTCCCGGTAATTACCAGGGAGAAAGCAGAACCACTATGGAATATTCCGACCGTAGAAAATTTCCTGCATTTCATGACGAAGTTGATCAGTGACGTGCTTTCGCTCATCTTCAGGCAAATCACTACCATCAGCAAACATATGGTTATCTAACTCGACGTCTTTAAGCATCATTTTGGTATGGAATACGTTTTCCTGATAAACGTTGACATCGACCATTTGGTAGCTATCACGGGTATCTTCACTTAAAAAATTCTGAATTGAATTGATCTCGTGGTCGATGAAATGCTTATAGCCACGGATATCCCGGGTAAAACCACGTACGCGATAATCGATAGTTACAATTTCCGAATCAAAGCTGTGTATCAGGTAATTCAACGCCGTCAACGGCGAGATCACCCCGCAAGTCGAAACGTCAATATCCGCACGAAAGGTACTAATGCCATGGTCCGGATGACTTTCCGGATAGGTATGCACCGTCAGATGACTTTTATCCAGATGACCAACGATTGTTTCAGGTAACGGACCGGGCTCCTCATGCTTGCTTACGGAGGCAGCAGGCAATACCGGCTCCTCGCTGATTAACATGGTTACACTGGCCCCTTGAGGATCATAATCCTGACGGGCGATATTCAAAACATTCGCGCCAATGATTCGCGCCACTTCCTCAAGAATAGCGGTCAGCCGCTCAGCATTATATTCTTCGTCGATATATTGAATGTATTCTTGCTGCGTTGCTGCATCACCGGTGTAACACACGTCGTAAATATTGAAACTTAGTGATTTGGTGAGGTTATTAAAACCGTGCAGCTTCAGTTTCGATTCACTAGCCATCGGCACTAAACCTCGTCAATTAATTCGGTTTTAATACTGTAATCATGGGTAACCGGACAGGCTTTGCTCAGCATTAATGATGCCGAACAATATTTCTCCGCCGACAAATCAACAGCCCGCTTAACCTGATTTTCTTTCATGCCTTCGCCAACCACCTCAAACTGCAAATGGATTTTGGTGAATACTTTTGGCTCAGTTTCAGCCCGTTGTCCGCTAACCTTCACTCGGCAATCCTCCACTGGCTGACGTGACTTTTTTAAGATGTGTACCACGTCGATCGCAGAGCAAGCGCCGAGGCTCATCAGCATCAGTTCCATAGGTCGAACACCCGTATCACGTCCACCTAAATCAGGTGGACCATCGACCACAATCGCATGGCCACTGCCAGCCTCGGCAACAAACTGCATACCGGATATCCAACGAACCTGTGCTTGCATAAGGTAAACCCGTAAGTTTTTATAATGGCAAAAAAGACCGTAAATTTTATCACAGCAATCGCTATTCACATGCAGCTTTATTGCACTGCGAGAGTCAGCTATTGCCGTTACCATCTGCAATAGTGCACTCTAGTCCGCGTTATCAAAAAAATCGTGTCGAACCCATGCCAAATTCCCCGCTACCCCACCCTCTCGATGATGTCGCTGTAGCGTCTCTGGCACGCGCGCAGCGACAAGCAACAAAATTATTTATCGAGCACTGTCGACAGCGCGAAGTGTCGCCTAAACAGCCTGTGGTGCACGCCGGCGACCACGCCGA
>CAJQNE010000369.1 GCA_905479545.1 uncultured Gammaproteobacteria bacterium
AGCATTTACTGACCAGTTGCACTTGGCTGTTCTCAGCGTCGCGTCTATAAGTTCAGTCGGCCCGATGGCGGCCTCGGCTTCCAACTCGTTGAGCTTTTCACACAGCCAACTGTTTTCGTGGCAGCTGAAAAAAGTATTAGCATTCTGGCCAACAATTTCTTCCGTGTTCAGACCGAGTAGCTGCAGCCCCGCGCGGTTGCAGGTGGCGATATCGCCGTCTTCATTAATGGTAATAACAGCATTGCTCATACTTTCCAGCATGCTGTCGTTGTAGTTTTTCATCGCCTGAACATCTTCAAATAGTTTGGCGCTTTCCAACGCCACCGCTATTTGGCCGGTAAAGGCTCGCAGCCGACGTTCATCTTCATCGTCGAAGGCGCCGCCGTTTTTGTTCAATACCTGGGTAACGCCAATGGCCTTGCCGGTTTTATTAATGATTGGCACACACAATATCGAGCGAGTGAAGTAGCCGGTCTGTTTATCGAAGGCCGGGTTAAAGCGCAGGTCGGCATAGGCGTGTGGGATGTTGATGGTTTCGCTGCTCTGGAATACAACGCCTGCAATACCAGCAGTATTCGGTAAACGAATCTCGCCAATTGAGTCGCCCATCGCGACGCGCGAAAACAGTTCGCTGGTTTTCTCGTCGTTTAAAAACAGCGTGGAACGATCGGCATTGAGCATCCGGGTCGCCTCGGTCATTACTTTCGAGAGCAGGGCGCCCAGCTCCAGTTCAGAGGTCACGTCGGCGACTATATTAAGAAATTCCTGCTCCTTCTTTCTCGCCAGTGTCATGGTTTCGACCAGCTGGGTGCTCTGCAGCGTAACCGCGGCCTGGGTAGTGATTGCTTCGAGCGCTGATAAATCACTGGCGGTAAAGTGACCTTCTAATTTGTTCAGGCATTGAACAACGCCAATGGGGTCGCCGGTTACTGTCTTTACGGCCACCGCCGCAATGCTTTCGGTGCGGAAACCGGTTTCTTCGTCAATGGCGGAGTTAAAGCGCGGGTCGTCATGGACGTTTTCAATTACTTCACCTTCGCCGCTTTGAAACACAGCACCGGCGATGCCCGAGGTATTTAGTATGCGTATTTCACGATGAACATCGCCTTGGGCAACTCGCGAGAATAACTCGTTGCTGCGTGGGTCGTTGAGAAACAGTGTGCTGCGTTCGGCGCCCAGTTCGCGAGTGGCGATTTTTACCAGCGCTGCGAGGACCTCGTCGAGCGATTTTAGTGCCGCCACTTCTCTCGACACGGCCAGTAGCATCTCAGTTTGACGAAGTTTCTTTTCAGCCGTCGCCAGGCGTTGATGCAGCGATAGCCCCGCATCGCTATCAGTTGTCTGCAGCTCACCTGAATCAGTGGGCAGGCTTCCTCGTTCGCTTTCTGTGGTCTGCGACATGTGACTAATTCCGATGGTTCATGGTTTGTCGTTTAATGGGAAACCTCGCCCAGCTCATCACGCAGCTGAATAACAGTGGCTTGTAACTCGCGACGTTCGGTGGCGAATTGGCGTAGCAGTTCAGCTCGCTGCTGTTGTTGGTCCTGGGTCAGGCGATCAATTTTTTCACGCTGAGCGATAACGGTTTGCTGGAGCTGGCTAATAATATCGCTGGAGTTCGCGGTGGCTTGCTGAACCGCTTGCTCGCCTTCGGTAACCAGGGTTTCAATTTGCTCGCGTAGGGCCTGGCAGCTGTTCTCCAGCTGTTTTTCCTGATCCTGATGGCGGGCACTCAGCACCTGAAGCTCATTGCGGTGGTCGGCGTCCTGATTTTCTAGTTTGCTTCGCAGCACCTTCACCAGCGAGATTAATTCAGTAAGGCTGCGTTCTTCGGCGTTGCGGTCAGCTTCGCTGGTGTTAGCGGCATCAATCATTGCGAAATCATCATAGTCTGCGATGTACTCGAGTAGCCTGCGGTCACGCCAGCTCATAACGTGTCAGCCGGTATTGTCCGGCGCTAGCGCTCTTAGTCAGCGGATTAAGGTGTAACAATAATCATCCGGCAGTCAGATGTTAACCCATTGCAAGGCTGTGGTCGCGAGCAACTGCGCTGAGCGGAGCGCAGTTTTTGCTTACGACTGCTGTGATGGGGCACGCGGATAAGCAGGTCGTTAACCTGGGCTGGGTTTTTCTTGAATAGCTGCAAAATTTTGTCTGTTAGTAAATTCCCTGGGCACAGTCTCGCGACAGCAATTTTGCTTGCTGTGACTTGTTAGAAGCTTAAGTAGCGGTGCTCAGGATTACCGCCGCCGTTCTTCGGGTTTTCCTATCAACTAGGTGGATAGAATTCGTAGTTTTAGGCTGTATTGCTTCAGGCGCATTATTCTGGATTATTCGTTTAGTTAAGGCTATAAGTAATGAAGGCGAATAATAAAGTAGTCGGCAGCCACCGATAATGAGCGGCTATAAACTGGATGTGCATACAGGAGCAGTAAAATGACAAGCGATTCACTCAGGGCGGCTGTCGTCGCCGCTACCCTCGGCTTAACGTTCGGGCTTACGTCCGGATGTACAGATAATGAACGCGGTGGGTCGGGAGATCCTGTTACACGAACGGTCGTTCTCACGCCTGGCCCGAATGCCAGCATCGAAGCCTTGTCGGCTTTTGTTGGTGCTCAGCCCGGCGATACCATTCAGTTTGAATGCGGCTTCTATGCGATTAATCAAACGCTACTGCTGTCCAACAGCGAAAACATCACCGTGCAGGGCTGTTCACGCGATGGCACGGTGCTGTCGTTCAGTAACAGCACGGGTGTCGAAGGTATTTTAGTCGACAACGTAAACGGTATTACCATTGAGAACATGACGGTAGCCGACCCTGCCGGTAATGGCGTGGAAATGCGCTCGGTCGACCACGGCACTATCAGGGGCGTGCGAACCTACTGGTCTTCCGGTGGTGGTAATACCAGCGCCACCCCCGTTACGGCAGCTAACTATCAAGACGGTCGGCTTAACGTCGCGTGTACCAATCCGGCCGAGTTGGACCCTGCAGCGCCGGGTAATGCCGATAGTCCTGATGCATTTTCACCGGATTACACCGTCAGCGACAAGTCCGGTCGTTATGGCGTCTACCCGGTCAGGTCGAAAAATATCCTGATCGAAAATGTTGAGTCTATCGGTGCATCGGATGCCGGTATTTATGTCGGCCAAACCAACAACGCGATAATTCGCAATAGTCGTGCGGCCTATAACGTCTTCGGTTTTGAAATCGAAAACGTCCAGCAGGGCGAGTACGACAGCAACGTCGCCGAGTGTAATACCGGCGGTTTCTTAATTTACGATCTGCCTGGTATTACCCAGTACGGTGAAGGCTCGCGCATGTTGAATAACGTCTCGCGGATGAACAATACCTACAACTTCACTGCCGGCGGTTTGGTGGCGAATGTGCCCAGTGGTAGCGGCATGATTACGCTCGCTTACGACCGTATTGATGTTTTTGACAATGAGTTCAGCGACAACAATACCGGCGGCATCATTCACGGCAGCTATCTGCTATTTCCTGCAGGTGCCGGCCGACCCGCTGAAAATAAGATCGACTTTTTTACCGAGGGCATGCGGATTTACCGAAACACCTTTCGGCGCAACGGTGGGCGTATACCGGAGGCAACCGAAGAGGTTTTAGGCGGCATTGATTTTGACCAGATTCTACCAGCGGTGATGGGTCTGAAAGCCCAGGTGGCCTGCAATATAACCAACCCGACAGCCTGCTTGCAGGATGACCCATTGGCCGGTTATCGGGGCGCGCATATTATCTGGGACGGGGCGTTAGACACCCTCGACGAAGACTGTCCTTATCCACTCGATGAAAACGGTGACCCGGTTGCCATGCACCCGAGCGGTAAGCCACGGCATAGCAACACCGACCCGAACCCGGCCTGCCATTACAACGCCTATAAATTTGCTACGGAGACAGAGGGCAATCCGCTAAAGGCACCTGAGTGGTTCGCTTCCTGTATCGATAGTGATAATGACTTTGGCGATGAAAGTCTGGCGTACCTGAATTTCCAGGGAACCGATTTTGTTGAAGCAGCGATTGGCTTCCTACAGGGCTTGATTGATCCTGCGGCTCCGGAAAATCAGGAACTGCTATTGGCAACGGCCGGTCGACTGGATTTGAGCGTGCATGATTGTGTCGACAGGTTTGGCAGTAACCTGACGCCGCTACCGGCTGTGGTCATTGAGCCGTTTGCGCCCAGTGGTAATTTTGATCCGTTACCGACAGCGGCTGAAATCGCCGCTCTCTGTAATACCAATGTTGCAGCTGGCGAAGTGAATTTTGCTGCGGCTAAAGTGGATTGCCCAACGTTGGATCAGTACAAGTTGTTTGCCGATGCTGAAGACCCCACCAGTACACCGAATGGCGACGGCGTGCCGTTTGTTCTCAATAGCAAGCTGTTCTCCGACTACTCGGTGAAATACCGCGTGGCCTATCTGCCACCGGGTACCGTCGCGACCTACCAGGATAGCGGTGATGGCATGAGTGAGAATGCCGCGATTGTTTATCCAACCGGCACCATTATCGCCAAAACCTTTTCGTTTGTTGATAGCGAGGCTGAGACAGCCATCGAAACCCGGCTGATTATCAAACGCGAAATGAGCAACGGCCAGATACGCTGGGCAGGCTTGCCTTATGTCTGGAGCACAGAAAATGGTCGGCGCGTCGCCCGGTTACAGAATACCGGTGCTACCGTTAGCGTCAGCTGGGATTATGCCGATCCGGACCCGCAGGTAGACCTAAATTACAGCGGCAGCACCGCCGCCTATAGCGTGCCGGATTCGAACCAATGCCTGAGCTGTCACGTTGCTAGCGATAAAGAGCCCGGTGTGGCACCGGTCGGGCCGAAAGTGCGAAACCTTAACCGGCCTTATCGTTCTGAGTCACCGATTGTCACCGACCAAAGCCAGCATGAAATAGCCGGTCAAAACCAGCTGGCTTATCTTTGCACTAGTGGTCGTTTAGTGGGTTGTC
>CAJQNE010000370.1 GCA_905479545.1 uncultured Gammaproteobacteria bacterium
AAATCTCGCTGAGGCTTTCGACTCGGTTAAAGACGGTGGGCTTCTGCTTATTGATGAAATTGACAGTTTGCTGCAATCGCGGGCTGGTGCTGAGAAGCAATGGCAGGTTACGCAGGTGAATGAGTTGCTCACTCAGCTAGAGACTTTCACAGGCATGGTGGCGTTCACCACGAATCGAATCGAACATCTTGACCCAGCTGCTTTGCGCCGTTTTGATTTAAAGGTGGAGTTCTTGCCTATGAACCCGGATCAGCTTTGCAGCATGGTAGAGAGAGTGTTGCAGAGCAGTGGGATTGTAACAACGTCGCTAATTCGTCAAGACATTCGCTCTTTGCCGCCTCTGTGTCACGGTGATGTTGCTGCCGTTCAACGCTCGCATAGTTTGTTTGGTGAGAACTGGACCGCAGAGGAGTGGCTAAGTCGGTTGCGGGCTGAAGCCAGTCTAAAACCTGCTCATGCGGCTGGCTTCACCGGTTTCGTGTCGGCAAATAACAGTAAAATTAGGTCTGGTTAGGAGGTATTAACGGCACACAAGTATTTGCGACGAGTCTTGCAACAGGCTGTACTTTCAGGGTAAAAAATTGGCCGCTGCGTTCTCGCAAGCCCTCCAGATGCGTATAGTCACCGGCTTAGAATTACACAGGTTGTTCCCATGCTCGACCCGAAATTACTGCGCCAGGATCTCGATAATGTTGTCACCCAGTTGGCAGCCCGTGGCTTTACCTTTGACCGTGAGCGCTATGAAGCGCTGGAACAGGCCCGTAAAACCCAGCAGGTTGCTACGCAGGATATGCAGGCGGCTCGTAAGACGAGCTCGAAGAAAATCGGTCAGGCTAAGGCCAAAGGTGAGGATGTCGCACCGCTATTGGCCGAAGTGGAAAGTCTTGGCGATCAACTGAAGCAGGCTGAGCAGGGCTTGAGTGAGCTATTGGCTGAGCTACACGATTTGTTGGCCGGTATGCCGAACATTCCCCACGAGTCAGTCCCTGCGGGTTTGGATGAAGCTGATAACGTTGAAATAAAGCGCTGGGGTGAAATTCCGACTTTTGAGTTTGAGCCGCGTGATCATGTTGATCTTGGCGAGCAGATTGGCGGCTTGGATTTTGCTGCTGGTGCTAAGTTGGCCGGTTCACGTTTTGCGGTAATGAGCGGTGGTATCGCTCGCCTGCACCGGGCGCTCGCTCAATTTATGCTCGATGTACATACTCAGGAGCACGGTTATCAGGAAACCATCGTGCCGCTGTTGGTGAACAAAAAAGCGCTTTATGGCACCACGCAGCTGCCAAAATTTGCTGATGATTTATTCCATTTACAGGGTGAGCTGGAGTATTCATTGATACCGACGGCTGAAGTGCCGTTAACCAACCTGCTGCAAGACAGCATTGTTGAAGCTAGTGAGTTGCCGGTGAAAATGACCGCGCACAGTAACTGCTTCCGTTCCGAGGCTGGCTCTTATGGCCGTGATACCCGTGGCATGATTCGCCAGCATCAGTTCGAGAAGGTCGAGCTGGTATGGGCGGTGCATCCGGATGAATCGTGGGATGCACTTGAAACACTGACTCGTCACGCTGAAGTCATACTCGAAAAGCTAGAGTTGCCGTATCGCCGCATGGCCTTATGTGCCGGTGACATGGGCTTTGCGGCCACGAAGACATTTGACCTTGAAGTCTGGTTGCCCGGCCAAAGCGCCTACCGCGAAATTTCATCCTGCTCTAATACCGAGGCCTTTCAGGCTCGTCGTATGCAGGCCCGCTGGCGCAACCCTGCTACCGGCAAGCCTGAGTTACTGCACACACTGAATGGTTCCGGCTTAGCGGTCGGCCGGACTTTGGTCGCCGTAATGGAAAATTATCAGCGCGAAAACGGTGAAATCACTGTGCCAGAGGTATTGCGGCCCTATATGCAAAACCTCGAAAGCGTTGCTCTGAACTAACCGTGTTTTTGCGCAGGCATTAGCGCCGGCAACGTTAGAAACGTTAAATCTGATGCACTAGTGTTTATTGGTTAGTTGCCGCGGGAGCCGCTTTGCGCTTGTAAGCTATTGAACATAATCAGTAAATTTTGAATTTTCTTGCGCGGGTTGGTGCTCGCAGCGATTCAAGCGGGGCAGTTAACGTCAGTTTGCCTGGTAGGACTGCAAATACCAGAGTGACTCGTTAAAATTACGAAAAGCTATTTCAGTGTGCCCGCCAAAGGCTGGAAAATGGTCGTTAGCAAAGCAACGTGCAATAGCCAATAAGATAATAAATGTAGTAGTGCTTGGTGCTGAGGTATTGGATTGATCTCGTATCAAAGTAATTTAGGGTTTGAAGAAAAGGCATAGATGAAAATGGATGTTCGTAATTTTAAAGTCGCCACAGCGGCAGTGCTGCTGTCGCCTTCGCTGCTATTAGCCGCACCAATTCTACAAAACACTTCTGACCAAGCCTCTGCGCCAGCTAGCATTGGCCTGTTTGGTGTGGGTAGTAATGGCCTGGCTAGCAGCAGTAATTTTATTGACTTTATCGAGACCGGCGCGGTTAACGCGGCCGGTAGTAGTCTGTCGGGCATGACTGGCAATACCCTCGAGTACACATCAACCGTAAACGCTTCGCCGCTGGTAGCGACATTTGGTGGTCTCGTTCGCGGTCAGACTGTCGATTTGCTGCTGGATGCTGCCGGTGATGTTGCGGCGGGTGGCGGCACACCAGGGCCGAACAGCCGTGGTACTGAAGCTATCCGGCCTTTGGCTTTGGCAAATGGCAGTCCTGCCGCAATTAATACCGGCGTTAGTAACCCTTTTGGTTTTGATGAAAACTATGGGCCACGTCAGAGCCTGGGTGGTTACAGTGAGACGGGTACAGGCGGCGCTGCGACGCCGTATCAAGCGGGTACCGCAGGCCCGGTGGCACTGGATACCGACAATAACAATATGTTTGACAGGGTATTAACGGGCTACGGAGTGCAAGGTCGTCCGTTTGATCCTGTTGGCTCGCTAATCAACGGTTTCGGTTCTATTACGATCGTTTTTGACGAGTTGGTATCGGCTTTCGGTGGCTATATCGGTTCATTAGAGCAGGCAGGCAGTGTCACTCTGGTTACGTATCTGGACGACGGTAGCGTTTATGGGGCAGTATCTAACGCCTTGTTTTCCGGTACGCCCGGCATAGATCAGTACAACCTGCTGTCTATCGAAGATAGTGTTGGCGAGAATATTATTCGTGCAGCGACTTTCTACCAAGAGCTATCTGACGGGGCTGGTTTTGAAGTTGACTACGTCGCGTTCGAACAAACCGGCCAGCAGGCTGCGCTTGTCCCTGTTCCGGCTTCGCTGTCGCTTTTAGCATTAGGGTTGGTCGGATTTACGGTTCGGCGCAAACCCCAGAGTTAGCCGTCTGATCTATAAGCTGATCTATTAACAAGACCGCTGAGAAAGCGGTCTTTTTTTTGGCTGCATGGCTAAGGTTGAAGGTTTTTTAACGGTAACAATAGAGGCTGCATGAAATTTATTTGGCACCCAAATCCCTAAAGTTTCTAAGGATTTGCGCAGCTGTGCGAGGTAAGAGGTTGTGAAGTGTTACGAAGTTTTTGATAGGTGAGCATTTTGGCTCGGGCTTTAGTATCGAAGGATTGTTTTTAACATTTTGAATTTAATAGAAAATATATTGTTTTCCCGTAACTCCTGCGGAAAATCCTGTTGAGGCCGGCGTGAAGTTATTCCTTAGAGTAAAACTCAGGTAACTGCAAACCGTTCGGTGGATCGATAGACTGGGGCAAGCTGATTCAAGTTCTCTACCTGAAAGCTAAAGGCTATGTCAGTAGATGATGCGGAAGGGCGAAACTAAAACAATAAAATAATACTTAGTGCTGTCTCGGGTTGAATGCACTTAAAGTAATTCAGGGTTAGTAGAAAAGAGGCGTAGGGAAAATGGATATTCGTAATTTCAGAATCGCTGCGGCCGCTGCATTATTGTCGCCTTCGCTGCTGTTAGCTGCACCCATATTGCAAAACACTTCTCAGCAAGCGTCTGCGCAAGCAGGCGTTGGCCTGTTTTCAGTCGGCTCTAACGGTTTGGTTAGCAATACTAATTTTATTGATTTCATCGAAACCGCTACGGTAAATGCTGCCGGCAGTCGCCTCTCGGCAATGACGGGCACCACAATCGAGTACACCTCTACCGTCAACTCGTCGCCACTGGTGGCAACGTTCGGTGGCCTTGTTCGCGGTCAGACTGTGGATATATTGCTGGATGCTGCAGGCGATGTGGCAGGCGGGGGCGGCACGCCCGGTCCGGGTAATCGTGGCACTGAGGCTATACGCCCTTTGGCTCTGG
The DNA here is from genome assembly GCA_905479545.1 of uncultured Gammaproteobacteria bacterium. Taxonomy (GTDB): domain Bacteria; phylum Pseudomonadota; class Gammaproteobacteria; order CAJQNE01; family CAJQNE01; genus CAJQNE01. Next base: position 4,314 of record CAJQNE010000370.1, read on the forward strand.
CCAATGGCAGCCCTGCTCCGATAAACACCGGTGTCAGCAATGCGTTTGGCTTCGACGAAAACTATGGGCCTCGCCAAGCCAATGGTGGCTTCAGTGAAAATACCCCTACACCTTATGAAAGCCTGCCCGCAGATACTGCTGGCCCCGTAGCGTTAGTTGCCGATAATAACAACGTGCTTGATAACGTACTGGCTGGCTATGGAGTTCAGGGTCGGCCATTTGATGCAGTGGGGTCACTCATTAATGGCTTCGGTTCGATTACGATCGTTTTTGATGAGCTGGTTTCAGCGTTCGGTGGTTTTATCGGTTCATTGGAGCAAGCAGGCAGCGTGACTCTGGTTACTTACCTTGAAGATGGCAGCGTTTATGATTCTGTTTCGAGCACTCTGTTTTCCGCTACGCCCGGCATAGATCAATACAACTTGTTGTCGATTGAAGACAGTGTCGGTGAAAATATTATTCGTGCAGCAACTTTCTATCAGGAGTTGTCTGACGGCGCCGGCTTTGAAGTCGACTACGTTACCTTTGAGCAATCCGGCCCACAGGCCGCGCTTGTTCCAGCTCCTGCGTCGCTGTTGCTCTTGATGCTTGGGTTGTCTGGTTTCAGCATGCGCAGGAAGAAACAGAGTTAACTGCAGTTACGCATAGCTCTGTAACCGGCCGCTGCTACAGCGGCCTTTTTATTGGTTTTGGAACTGTGATCGTTGTCGGCAAGGGGTCATGTAACTGTAAAGGCGCTGGAAGAACCTGCGCATTTATCGTATGTTGCCCCGGTAATTTTAAATCGACTGTAAGGATTTGCACCTTCAATGTTTTTGACTAATCGCGGCCCTTGGCTGCTTGGCTTTTTAGCGGCCAGTTTCGCCATGTTATTTGCGCTGTATCTACAGTATTTTCAGGACTTACACCCCTGTGCCATGTGTGTTTTTCAGCGTGTGGCAATGATAGCCACTGGCCTGGCATTTCTGGTTGCGGCGTTGATTGGCCCTAAAGGTAGAGGGCGAATAGTGGCAGGCATTGCAGCGTTTATCCCTGCCATTGCGGGTGCGGCGGTGGCCGCCCGGCATGTGTGGCTGCAGAACCTTCCGGAAGATCAGGTGCCGGCTTGTGGTGCTGGCCTGGAGGCAATGCTGGACGTCTTTCCGTTGGCAGAAGTTATTAAACTGGTGCTCAGTGGCGACGGCAACTGCGCGGTAATCGACTGGACATTATTAGGCCTGTCGCTACCTGCCTGGACCATGATCGGCTTTGCGGCATTGGCGCTGTGGGCGTTGGTATCGGTTCGGGTCTCACGTCAGGCGATATCGTAATGAATGAGTCAAACCAACAGGCCATCGAGGCTGCTGTCTTCCGCCGGTTGTTGGCGCACCTGGATGGCCGCAAAGATGTGCAGAATATTGAGTTAATGATCCTCGCGGGTTTTTGCCGAAATTGCCTGTCTCGTTGGTATAGCGAGGAGGCAGAAGCTATGGGTGAAAAAATTGATTCCGATGCTGCTCGTGAGCGGGTGTACGGAATGCCTTACAGCGAGTGGAAAGACAAGCACCAGAAGCCGGCGACCGCTGAGCAGTTGGCCGCGATGAACGCCAACAAGTCTTAACTCACCCGTAACTTAACACTGATGATCACAAACGTTTGATAGGAACACAGATGCCGAATAATTTTGCGATAGCCGATTTATACGATGCCCACGCCGACGAACTTCGGGTCGTTGAGCCGATGTTTAATAGTTACGGTGGTGAACACACCTTTAGCGGCCCGATCACGACGCTGAAAGCCTTTGAAGACAACACCTTTGTCCGCTCGATGTTGGAAGAGCCCGGTGAGGGCAAAGTATTAGTGGTCGATGCGGGTGGTTCGATGCGCTGCGCTATGGTCGGTGACAACCTTGCGAAGCTCGGTATCGACAACGGTTGGGCGGGCATCATTGTTTATGGCTGTATTCGTGATTCGCTGGAAATTGGCGAAATGGCGATTGGTGTTAAAGCAGTGAACACCAATCCCAAGAAGAGCCAGAAGCAAAACCGCGGCGATCAGGACATTGAAGTTACCTTCGGTGGCGTTACTTTTGTGCCGGGCGAGTACGTTTACGCAGACCCGGACGGCGTGGCGGTGAGTCAGCGGAACCTGCTCGGTTAGTGGCGGTTCGGTTCGGGC
>CAJQNE010000371.1 GCA_905479545.1 uncultured Gammaproteobacteria bacterium
CCCAATTCTCCGGACAATATAACAGTGTCTCAGTAAACGGCGCTGCTACTGGCAATGGCCAGTTCAGCGGCTTCTTCCTGCCGGTGGATCCGGCGATAAGTAGCTCGCAGCCTGCCGGCGCAGGTTTGAGCTATAGCCTGAACGACCCGAATAATGTTCGGGGAACCGGTGGCGTAACGGTGAGTGGTACTGCTGCCTTTGGTAATCCCAGCCCCTGAGGCTGGAGGACGGTTCGACCATGAAAATAACAGCACTTGTTTGCAGTGCCGTTGTGCTGACTCTGGCTGCCTGTGGCTCCGGAGGCAGTTCTGGCACTGATTCGACGGTACCGACTGGCTCGGCCCGATCGGTTAGTGGCAGTGCCGTTAAAGGCCCCTTGGAGGGTGCTAGCGTCTCGGCTCAGTTTCTCAATTCGTCCGGTTTGCCAAATGGGGTCGGCTTTGATGCTGGCGCGACTGATGATAATGGCAATTTCAGTGTTGCAATCGGTGCTGAGGCACCGCCGTTTCTGCGTCTCAATACCGGTGGCGGTTCTTATGTAGACGAAGCCGACCCGGCCCCGGAAAACGGTCGGCGGCGAATTGAGTTTGATGCCGAGAGCGGGCTCAGCGCGATCTTTTCCAGCGACGACGACGTGTTTCCCCTCAATCTGGTCACTCAATTGCTCAGCGCCAAGAGCCTCGAGGAGGCGAGCGGTGGTAACTTTGGTCAGGTGTTCGCCGCCAATCGGCAAGCGGCTGTTGAGGCCATCGGTTTTGACGTATTCAGTGTGCTGCCGGCTGATCCCCTCAACCCCGCTACTGAAGCGAGCGTGGAGGAAAAGCAGTACGGCATGATTCTCGGCGCGTTAGCTCAAGCGCTCAACCGCACCGCGAGCGAACTTGGCTTTGCCGCTCCGGATCGTGATCTGTTGCGACTATTTTCGCGCGACATTAGTGACGGAATTATTGACGGCCGCGAGTTTGGTGCCATGCTGGGCTTTGGTGAGGGGCCAGACCTGCCGGATGATACCGATATCAATGCCGAAATCGAACGCTTTCGTAACAACAACTTCGCGGCCTATGTCGGTGTGCCACTGGCTCGCTTCGATGAAGTAAGGCTGTCGCAAAACAATGGCGGCGGCAATGAAAACCAGCCTCCAGCTGCCGTCGACGATAACTATTCTGTAGCCCGTGGCGAAACCCTGGAAGTTGTCGCGCCCGGCGTACTGAGTAACGACGTCGATCCGGACGATTTGATCTTCACGGTTGAAATATTGTCGCCAGCGTCAGCTGGTGAAGTGATATTGAACAACAGCGGTAGTTTTAGCTACATACACGACGGTAGCCGCACGGCTAACGACAGCTTCGACTACCGCCTTACCGATAGCGTCGGCAACAGCGATTCCGCGACGGTCAGCATTACGGTTACCGGCATCCAGGATGTTCCGGTTGCAGTGCAGGATTCCGCTTCGACGGAACCGGGCCTGCCAGTTAATATCAACGTCGTCGCTAATGATCAGGGACCGGTCGATCCCAGCTCGATCGAAGTGACCGATGCTCCGGCCAATGGCGTAGTCGAGGTGTTCAGTACGGGGGTATTTACCTATACGCCAGATTCGAATTTTGAGGGTGGTGATAGCTTCAGCTACCGGGTTGCCAATGACCAAAGCGATTTCTCCGAACCGGCTACTGTGTTGATTTCCGTGGTTCCGTTTGATCCGGGCAATCAGGCTCCACAAGCCGACTCTATAGATATTGACGTCGATGAGGATGAACTAGCCGAATTTCAGCTCACCGGTTCCGACAGCGACGGTTCGCTGGCCACTTTCGAGATTGTAAGTTTGCCGGACAATGGCACGCTGTTCCGCGATGCAGGCGATTCGTCATTGAATGTGGGTGACCGGCTTGCGGCTAGCGAAAACAGTCGCCGGGTATTTTACCTGGGCGAGCAGGATTTTAATGGTGGCGACGGCTTCCGCTTCCGGGTGTTCGATAATGGCGGCGTGGTATCACCGGAGGCTGTCGTCGGCATCAACGTCAATTCGGTCAACGATGCGCCGTTTATCTTTACCGGCGATTTGGACGTCATTGAGCACGACAATATCAGCACGCCGCCGGGCTACGACGTCAGCCAGGCACTGGGAGCCGGTGATGTCGACAATTCCATCGATGAGCTAATTTATATTCTAGATTTTGCACCAACTCAGGGTGAGCTTGCACTTAACGGCCAAACACTGGCTGAAGGTGATAGTTTTACTCAGGATGACCTCAATGAGGGTCTCGTTGAGTATTTCCACTTTGGCGATGAACCCACCGACGAGTTTTTTGACGTTACGGTTATTGATCCGGACGGGGACAGTGATACCGGTACGGTTTTTGTGCTGATCGCACCGGTCAACGACCCGCCGGTTGCCAATAGCGATTTGTTCGACGGCGCTCTTTTGGCGCCACGTCGACTAACCTTCAGCGCGGCTGATGACATCATGCCAACCTTCGATACACGCGAGGGCAATGAGCAGATTTTGTTTCAAACCAATCGTGCGCCCAGCAGTTCCGGCTCCATATTCAATCTGGGCGGCGTGAATGGTAACGGTGATCAGGAAGGCAATCTGGACATTGGCCCGAATGCCGGCTTTGGCTTGGCAGGCGCTGCAGCCAGTTGGGTTGGCGTAACGGGCCAGGTGGTGATCACGGAAACGGTGGGCGTTGCCGAGTATCTTGAGTTCGATCTGCAGCAAGCGCCGTTTGTTCGGACGGTGGCCGATGGTCCCGATGCTGCGCATCGAACGTTGCTGACACTGTCGGACGATGGCAGTGGAGCGTTTATGAAAGTCTCGCAGGATGGCTCAACCGCCATTTGGCGCGTGGTTACCTCATCAGGTACCACCCAGTTACGTGTGGCGCCCTATGCCAGCCTTACCGGGCAGTCTGCTGACGCAACGGGAACTGTGATTGTCGAAGTTGCGACGCCAGTCGGAGTGGATACCGCTCTGACCCGGGGCACGGCAATTTCCGCCGATGGCAGCCTGCTCGTGCAATCCGAGGCCGTCACCGGTGGCTTCGATCTATTCCTGCGCTCCGGGGTCGATGGTGCTTTGATTCGTCGCCTGACGACCAGCGGCGGTGAGGCGGTAGAGCCCGATTTTGCACTTAACGATGCGAACGGTTCATCTGACCGGGTTATAGCTTTCGCTCAGCGCAGTGGCAGCGCTGCCAACCACGATCTTTTTGTGATCGATATTGATGGCAATAACCTGCAGCAGCTGACCGATACGCCAGACATCAGCGAGCGTGCACCCAGCTTCGGGCCGGACAATCCCATTCTGGCCTATAGTCGGCTCGACACCCCGGCGAGCGGTGGCTTGCTTGCTGGCGAGCCGGCCAATACCAATGTTTATATCGCCGACTTTTTCAACCGCACGCCGCAGCCGCAGGAAGGCCAAGCCTTCACATTATTGGCTCCAGGGGTGTTGGCTAATGATATCGACGACGATGGCGACGTGCTCAGCGCCAGCTTGCTCAATGAACCGGTAAACGGCTCACTTACACTGAACGGTGACGGTTCATTCACCTACATCCACGACGGCACCGAAAACTTCGCCGACAGCTTTACGTACCGGGTCAATGACGGATTCGATGACGGCAACACAGCCACCGTCAACCTGACGATCACACCGGTCAACGACGCCCCGGTCGCCGTCGACGACTCCTACACATTGGCCGAAGGAGACACGCTGACCACCAGCGACGCCAGCGGCACCGTCGGGGACACCACCGACGACGGCGTCCTGGTCAACGACACCGATGCCGAGGGCGATGCGCTCAATGCGACTCTTGTCGCCGGACCGGTCTTCGGCACGCTCACGCT
>CAJQNE010000372.1 GCA_905479545.1 uncultured Gammaproteobacteria bacterium
CAGCTTTCGCTGCGACTGTTCTGAAAATATAAATCGGCGTAATCAACACCTGACGTCATTAATCCCTGTAGCTGCCGTTGCAAGCCGGGTTCATCCAACTCAGCAGGCGCCAATAGCAAAGCATTGGCGAGTGAATAAGCGTCGTCAGGTTGTAACTGGCTGGCAGATGCCGGCATGGATTGCTCCGGTTTTTGATAATGACAACTACGCGGCGCAGACGGGTGATACTGACCGAGGCGTAGTTATCGGGAATAAGTCGTTAAGCAAATAAGCTATGCCGCTATTTTAGCACTCTGTGCTCAAGGGCCGGAAAACGATGACGTAATTCAGACAAATGCTGCCGATCATAGTTGCCTGATGCGACGCCCGCATCGTCACCAGCCAATTCGTTCAACACCTCTCCCCACGGGCCAACCACCATGCTGTGGCCCCAGGTTCGACGGCCACTAGGGTGCAAGCCGGTTTGGCCAGCAGCTACCACGTAAGCCAAATTTTCGACGGCGCGCGCCTGCAGCAAAAACTGCCAGTGGGCGCGGCCGGTAGCCACCGTAAAGGCAGAGGGTGCAACGATAATATCGGCATGCAACTGGCGATAAAGTTCGGGGAAGCGCAAGTCGTAACAAACCGAAAGCCCGACGCGACCGAACGGCGTTTCCAGCACTACCGGCTTGTCGCCGGCCTCGAAACTATCTGACTCTCTATATTGTTCAGAATTGCTGTCGCCACTCACCTCCACGTCGAACAGGTGAATTTTGTCGTAGCGGGCAACACGTTCACCCGCGGGACTGTATGCGCAGCAAGCAGGCCATACTTTATTTTCACTGGCGCGAATCGGCACCGTTCCGGCAATAAGCCAAATGCCGTGCCGCTGCGCCTGAGATGCGAGGAAATCCTGAATTTCTCCCGCACCATCCGCCTCAGCGACAGCCAGCTTACTGTTCTCGTGCTTACCCATAAAAGCGAAGTTTTCCGGGAGCAGTTGCAACTGTGCACCATCGCCCGCAGCGCTGGCGATAAGTGCAGCTGCCTGCCTCAGGTTGGCAGCGACATCGTCACCCGAGTTCATCTGCAGCGCCGCCAAACCTACGTCTGTTTGCTTATCCAACATTTGTCTCCATTGGCTAATTTCGTCTGCCACGCGGTCCGGTTTTTATATCACCGGGGGCAATTTTTGGTGAGGTAATTTGCGGGTTGTCCCAGCTACCGGTGACGTTGTATTTAAGTCCTGTGACAGCGTCAAAAGGACGATCTAACAACTCCTGTCCTAGCAGCAGCACCGCACCAACGCCGGTACCTCCCAGCAATGCCCCGGCAATCGTCACGCCGCCGCCTAATTTCGGATTAACTTTAATTTTTTGGTCGTAGTCCCTATCCCTTAACCCGGTCCGGCCGGTGACCGTAATCTTCGCGCTAGGGCCATCAATCACCAGATTATCAGTCACCGCATTACCGTCATTCAGCACAAAATTTCCTTCGATGCTGTCGAAGGCAAAACCTGGCTTCACTACATCGTCAAAGTTCATCGACAGCCGTTGCGGCAACATGTCCAGACTCAGCAAACCAATAACTTTCGCGGCATCCGAATCAACTTTGTATATCCGTCCCTCGTCAAGCTCCATCGCCGCATCGCCGCTCAACCGTGCCAGCGAAAAGTCGCCGGGTCCGCCGGGCCAGCTCAAATTACTACGAAAGGTAGTATTTTTGGCGTCCAATGAATCAACAATCGAAAACTGAGCCAGCAATGCCAGCAACGACTGGGTACTGGCGGTAGTTCTTAACAGTGTTCGCGGGCCATAAGCGCTGCGCTCCCAACTCGCACTGCCCGTAACCTGCAGCGTAGGCGAGGCTATATTCAGCTCGCTTACTGCCACACCGTCAGCACTCTGTTGCGCAATAAAGCTCACGGCCCCGAGCCCTATATCTCCGTACCAACAGTCGTCGCAGGCGAATTGAACGGTAGGCAGCGATTGCGGTGGTGATTCAGGCAACTTGCCGCTCGGTTTTTTACCCGACCCAGCTGGAGGGCGAATTCGTAAACTCTTCAGGTTAACCGCCAACAGGCGTTCGTTAAACCACTGCACGCTGCCATTAATATCAGCACCGCCTAACTGTAGCCGCCAACCGTCACCCGTCGGCATCCAGTTAACACTCTGCTGTCGCAGATATGCATCGCGGTAGCGTAACTGATTAAAATATAGGTTCAGCTCCTTAACCTTCAGTGGCGAATTCGGCTTAGAACTTTTGTAAACGCCGCCCTCGCCCGTAAACATTTCAACCCAAGGCGCGGCATCAACATTGGCCAGCGAGCCGTTTACGTAAATCCCATTCATGTCATTTCGCAGCTGCGGTGCTTGTCCGCCCAGCCGCACCACGGCAGCATCGAACAACCAGCTGTTATCCGCCTGCAACCAACGCATGCGGGTCTGCAACCACTGCTCATACTCAAGGGCGACTACCAGCTGACGACTATCAAACTCATCGCTATGTATTACCAAGCGGCGCGCTTCGCCAGCAGTTTTTCCGAGTGGCGCAGGTACGTTTAGTGCCATGCCCCGGGTATCGCTGGAGAACGACCAACGCGGTGCACCGTTACCCAATTGCAAATCGCCGTCCCAGCGTAGCTGGCCATCGATTAAAGGCTCAGGCAAGCCAAGGCGGGCCTGCACCCAGTCGGCTTTTATCGAACCGCCCAGATCAAACACCACACCTTTACCTTTGGTCGCCATGCTACCGCGTACCACCAGGCCGATAGCTTCACCACGCAGCTTACTGCCACGGAGAGTTTTATCGGTAAAAGACAAACGGCCACTAATATTGCTAATGGTTTCTCGCCAGCCGGGGCCGCGTAATTTGCCATCGGTAATATCAAGATAACCGCTTAGCGTCGGCACGAACGGTGGTTTGAGCGGCAAATCAAACTGCTCGATTCTGCCTACCGCCCGCCCGTCGGTTCTAAACCCGGCCAAAATCTGGCCGAAGCGCTTCTTCAGCGGTGTTTCGCGGAGAAACTCCAAGGCCTCGTCGACACTACTGTCAAAGTTGCCACTGAGAATAACTGAGGCTTTATTCAGGTCTGGAATAGAAGCCTGCAGCTGTGTGAGATCGAGGTTCAGCAGCGAAGCCCGACTAGCATCAACAACGATACTGGCATCGCGAAAACTAACACTGGCGTTAATATTCTCAACTAACGGCCACTGCGGCTGAAACTGCAGCTGAGCGTTAGCAAGGTTAAGATCAGCTCTAAAATTTCCAATTCCCGAAGCCACGGCGCCAGGTACTAGCGGCCCATCAAAACTGACGGAACCGCTGGTAACTTCGCCAGCCTTAAAAGCATTCTCCAGCCAGCGAATTATTTGTGGCCGGCGCTCCAGAACGCCCACCGGCAAATATCGCTGCACGGCGAGCATGTCGGCATAATCAATCCCCATATCCAGCCATAAATCGACCGCCTGAGCCGGCGCAAACCGCAGCCTGGCTTTGCCACGCAACCCTACATCAGCGTTATTCAGCACGATATCGTTTAACTGCACTGCCAACGCATCGCCATCAGCACGCAAGGTAATGGCGGCTAAAGCCTGCTGCGCTATCAGTGGTTCCCGAAACAACCAGGGCGCATCCACTACCAGGCTGTTGTCTGCAATATCTTCTCCCAAGGTCAGCGTAGCCGCAATGCCATCCCAGCGCAGCATACCGTTAACGCCGTTCACGCCGGGCACCGGTGCATCCGCCAGCCACTTTAAATCGCTAACCCGAATCTGAGCACTGCCGCCGACGATTGTATTGCCGTCCAGGCCCAGCTTTGCGACAAAGTCGTAGCCTGTACCTTGTGGCTGAGCGTTGTTCAGCCAATTAATGATGCGCTGATCGACATTCGGCAGTAAAACGATAGCCGACGCTAACTCCCTAATCGGCAGTTCGTCAGCAGAAAAGTACAACTGCTGCGGCACCGCTTCGCGGTTCAACTCAAAGCGGATAGAACCGAAGTCGTCGCCGTCGTTTTCGAGATTATTCAGCGCTAGCCGCCAGGCTACGCCGTCGTCGCGCCACTCGGCTTTACCCTTCAGTTCCGGCCAACTTTTTAGCGGCGATGCATTGGCCGACTGCCATTCAGCACCTTGCACTAACCAATCGCCGTTCACGTCGGTAACCCGACCGTTCTCTACCGTACCCCATAGCTCAGCATCGAGGCGGCCATTGACGACCTGTCCACCACTTCGCAACCATTGTTGCGGGAATGCGGTTATTTTCACGTCCGCTGCGTTCAGGGTGAAATTTGCTGACCAGTTCTGCGGGTCGCCACTGGCAACCACATCCAGCTGTAATTGCTTGCCCAATTCAGTTGGCAGCTCAATAATTGCCTGCAGCCGCTGCTTCTTGCCAGTACCTGCCAGTTCAGCGCTGTTAATAAAAAACTGTGGATTCGCAGCCAACACCGACGGCCGTTGCTTGTCGAGCCAGTCAATATGCACATTGGTAACTTCAATCTGGCCCTTCTGAAACAGCCATCGCAGTAATTGCTGACTATCAAAACTGCCGCCGTCGCCATCAAAATTTTGCACCCGCAAGCGGCCATCCGGATCACGAATCAGCGTTAGTGCCAAGCCATCAATCGCAATAGATTCAGGCCGCAATACCGACTCTTCCTGCCAAAGATCAGCGAATCGAAACCGGGCACTGGCCTGCTCAATTTCCAGCGCCGAATCGGTGCCATCGTGGTTCAGTAACCGCAGTCGGTTAACCACCACCTCCGGCCCCATGCCGCGCCAGCGAAGATCAATATGATCAAGCGCTACCGGGCGGCCTAACGCCTGCTCAACGCCCGCGACTATTTCTGCTTTGTAGCCCGGCAGAAGTTCAATGGCTAACCGAAACAGACCCACGCACAGCGCCGCCAGTACCAGCAATGTGCTGAGACTAACAATGATGGCAATGCGCAGGCGGCGAAACACAGTAACTTAGCTGAACACGGTCTTAAGTGAGAACAACGTCAAACTGATCGGGGCCGTACAGCGCTTCAACCTGCAGTCGAATCGGTATTCCGATTTGCGCTTCGCGGTCGGCCAGCCCTGCCGAGAGTTCGTCGAGCAGCATGTCAATTACCTCTTGAGCCGCGAGCACCAGCAACTGGTCAGCTTCAAACTGACGAGCCGAACGGCTGATTTCACGGAAAATTTCGTAGCACACCGTTTCGGCGGTTTTCACCGAACCCAGGCCCTCACATGATGGACAGTCAGTAGTGAGTACTTGTTCCAGACTTTCCCGGGTCCGCTTGCGGGTCATTTCAATTAAACCCAACGGCGAAAAGTCGCAGATATGAGTTTTTGCGTAATCTTTGGCAAAAACTTTCTGCAGCGCCCGCATTACCTGCGCCCGGTGTTCCGGTTCGCGCATGTCGATAAAATCAAGAATGATAATGCCGCCGAGGTTCCGCAGCCGCAGCTGTCGACCAATGCCCTCTGCCGCCTCTAGATTGGTTTTAAACACCGTATCTTCAAGGTTGCGGTGGCCGACATAGGCACCGGTATTGACGTCGATGGTGGTCATCGCTTCGGTTTGATCAATAATCAGGTAGCCGCCGCTTTTTAACGGCACTTTTCGATTCAGTGCCTTATTGATCTCGTCTTCGACGTTGTACAAATCAAAAATCGGCCGGTCCATACTGAACAGCTCAATGCAGCTCGACAGCTCCGGTACAAACATATCGGTGAACTGCCTCACCCGGGCCTCGGCTTCCTCGCTATCCAGTCGCACCCGCTCAACATGAGTACCCAGTAAATCGCGAAGTACCCGCAGCACCAGCGGTAAGTCACCATGCACTAACTGGCCGAACTTTGCCGTCTTGCCATCGGCAATAATGGTTTCCCACAGCCGGTGCAAAAACAACATATCAGCATGCAATGCTTCCACAGGCGCACCTTCACCGGCGGTGCGAACAATATAGCCGCAGGCAGGAAAATCGGGGTGCATATCGGTGAATTGCTGCACCGAGGTCTTCAGGCGTGCGCGCTCATTATCGTCTTCTATTTTGGCGGAAACGCCAATACCCTGGCCTTGCGGCAGGAATACCAGATAGCGTGATGGAATTGAGATATAGGTAGTGAGCCTTGCGCCTTTGGTACCGAGCGGGTCTTTTACGACCTGCACCAACAACTCCTGTCCGTCGTGCAGCAATTCCCGAATATCATCCTGACGAATTTCACCGGGGTCATCGGCACCGGTTAACGGCGAACGACGGATGTCGCTGGCGTGAAGAAATGCAGTACGTTCCAGCCCTACCTCAAGAAATGCCGCCTGCATTCCCGGTAACACGCGACAGACCTTGCCCTTATAAATATTACCGACCAAACCATTGCGGGCCCGCTCGATATACAACTCCTGCAACTGACCGTTTTCCACCAGCGCAACACGGGTTTCCTCGGCAGCAACGTTTACAAGGACTTCCTGACTCATGCGGGCAACAATATGTGGTTTCGGGCCCTCTATTCGATCATAAATTGCCGGTAGTTACAGCGACGATTCGCCAAAGCCATACCAACGGCCCGCCACTTACTGCCCGATCACTGGCCGCTGGCGAGAGGGTCGATACCCCGAGCCTTCAGCAGCCGGGCTGTTTCGGCCAACGGCAAACCCATTACGCCAGAATAACTACCCTGCAAATTAGCGACAAATACTGCGCCAAGCCCCTGAATTGCATAGCCTCCTGCTTTGCCCAGCGGTTCACCACTCCGCCAGTAGGCCATTGCCTCATCATCAGTTATCGTTCGGAAAGTAACCGAATTACGGCTTACGATAACGTTTGCCCGCTGCTCGTAAACAACGGCAACACTGGTCAAAACCTCGTGTTGCTTACCGGAGAGCAGCTGCAACATGCGCAAGCCCTCGGCCTCAGTTTGTGGTTTACCCAGCATTTCGCCGTTCGGCGCAACCACGCAGGTATCGGAGCCTATGACTATCGCTTGCGGGCAGTTTGCCGCCTGAGCTTTCTCTACCGCTAAGCGCTCAACGTAGTCGCCAGCGGTTTCTCCCGGCTTAGCCGTCTCATCAATGTCGGTCGGTAGCGTTAGAAACTGCAAACCAATTTGCCGCAATAACTCGGCGCGACGAGGAGACGCCGAGGCCAGTATGAGTTGCTTAGTATTCATTCCACTCAGAACTAGGGCCGGTGGTAAGGATGACCCTGTGTCACCGTCCAGGCGCGATACAGGGTCTCCGCTAGCAGCACGCGCACCATCGGATGCGGCAGCGTGAGCGGCGATAACGACCAACGCTGTTCAGCGCGAGCCAGACACTGCTTGGCCAGGCCATCAGGCCCGCCAACCAGCAATGCCACATCGCGACCATCCTGCTGCCAGCTTTCCAGCTGCTGAGCTAGCTGAACGGTTGTCCAGGGCTTGCCGCGCTCGTCCAGCGCAACGACCCGCTCATTTTTTAGCTGGCCGAATATCGCCTCGGCCTCTTTATCCATAAGCCGGGCAATATCAGCATTTTTGCCGCGCTGTGGCAGCGGCAACTCAACCAATTCCAACGAACATTCGTGCGGCAATCGGCGAGCGTATTCTTCGTAAGCGGTGGTTACCCACGCGGGCATGCGAGTGCCAACCGCTATTAACTTAATGCGCATCGGGCGCTAGTCGGCGACCGCGTCAGATTGGCTGCCCTGCTGCTCGCGACCTTCGACGCTCCACAGCTGTTCAATTTGGTAAAAATCGCGGAATTTTTGCTGCATCACATGAACAATTACGCCGTTCAAATCCACCAACACCCATTCGCCGCTATCTTCACCTTCGGTGCCGATCGGTCGGTTGCCAGAATCTTTCGCCGCCGCTACGACACTTTCCGCCAGCGATTTAACGTGCCGGTCCGAACGACCACTACAAATCAACATGTAGTCTGTCATGGTGGTTAGGTTTTCAACTTCGAGTTGAACAATATTCAGCGCTTTCATTTCGTCCAGCGCGTCGTAGGCTATTTTGCAGAGTTGTTGGCTGTTCATTCAGTACCTGTGGGCTAGGCGCCAAATGCGCCTGATTCTTTTTCGTTCTTAAAAATTTAGGATGAAAATTTTTGTACTTGCGTTGCTACCACGTCGGGCAATAGGTAACGCAGTGAGCGACCTTCGGCAATGCGCTGCCGCAAATCAGTCGCCGATATTTGTAACTGAGTTGGTTCGAACCGCCATATTTTACCGGCTTTCGAAGCTGAGAATGCGTTGGCTGATGTTACCAACCTGTTTTCCAACTCCGTGGCCAACGCCGGCGGCAATTCAGCACTGCTACCCGGCCTGTCACAAACCACTAAATGCGCCAGCTCAAAAAGCTGTTGCCAGCGATTCCACTGCGGCAGCGAGACAAAACTGTCGTAACCCATAACCCAGCACAGCGGTGTCTCGCCGAACTCCTTACGTAGCTCGGTTAACGTGTCTACTGTGTACGACAGCCCATCACGCTGTAGCTCGCGGGCGTCAACCTGTAACACCGGTTCATCAGCAACCGCCTCGGTTAGCATTGCGAGCCGTTGGTCCGCCGAAAACATCGGCTGCTTTCGGTGCGGTGGAACATTGCATGGCAAAAGCTGCAGTGGCGTGTTCAGCGCTTCCGCTACGTCCAGCGCCACCCGCAAATGGCCGTTATGAACCGGGTCAAAAGTGCCGCCGAGCCAAGCCTTTACTGGCATCGGCGTGGCCGTATCGCGCAAATGCCCCAACTCCGCAAGCTAACTGCGAATATGGCCGTCACCCATCACTACATATTTTTCGGTCGTTAAGCCTTCCAGCCCAACCGGGCCACGGGCGTGCAGCTTATCGGTACTAATCCCGATTTCAGCGCCCAGGCCGTATTCAAAACCATCGGCAAAACGGGTGCTGGCATTCACCATCACGGAGCTCGAATCCACCGCTCGCAGGAAAGTCTGCGCACGGCTGTAATCCTGCGTCACAATCGATTCGGTATGCCCGGAGCTATGCTGGCGAATATGGGCAATTGCCTCACTCATATCAACCACCACCCGTATCGATAGAATCGGCGCGAGGTATTCGGTATCCCAGTCTTCGTTGGTGGCAGCTTTTGCCTGCGGTAAAATATCGCAGGTTTTATCGCAGCCACGAAGCTCTACACCGGCCTTATCGTATTCAATGGCCAGCAATGGCAGCACGATGCGGGCAAGCCCTTCAGCCACGAGTAGAGTTTCCATGGTATTGCAGGTGCCATAGCGCTGAGTTTTAGAATTCACCGCAATCGCTAAGGCTTTGTCCATATCGGCTTCGTCGTCGATATACACATGGCAAATACCATCCAGGTGCTTAATCACCGGCACCCCGGAAACTTCAATAATCCGGGCCACCAGGCTCTTACCACCACGCGGCACAATCACGTCGATAAACTCAGGCATGTTGGCCATGCAGTCGACGGCAGCGCGATCAGTAGTTTCGAGCACCTGCACGGTAGTCGCAGGCAAGTTGGCCTCTTCCAGCCCCTGGCGAATGCAATCAGCAATAGCGAGGTTCGACTCGCGTGCTTCGGAACCGCCACGCAGAACCGCCGCATTGCCCGACTTCAGACACAGCGCCGCTGCATCGGCAGTCACATTCGGCCGGGACTCATAAATAATGCCAATAACGCCAATCGGCACGCGCATTTTGCCGACCTGAATGCCGGAGGGGCGATAAGCCATACCGGCGATAGAACCAACCGGGTCAGGTAGCGTCGCGACCTGGCGCAAGCCTTCAGCCATGTCGTCAATACGCGCACTGTTCAGCTCCAGCCGATCGAGTAAGGCGGCGTCGAGGCCTTTTGCGGCACCCGCTTCCATGTCTTTAGCATTTGCTGCTAACAAGCCGGCTTTGTTCGCCAGAATGGCATCAGCCATGGCTTCCAGCGCTTCGTTCTTAACGTGCGTGCTGGCCATAGAAATAACAGCAGCCGCTTCGCGGGCCTGTTGGCCGAGCTGGTGCATATACTGCTGAAGGTCGTTATCGGCCTGGTTCAGGCTTGGAGCTACTGCGTTCATAATCGTAAAAACTAAATTGGGAAAGGTTAGCCGTTATACGGCCAGCGCCACGACAGGTTTGCCGCTGGCTAACGTTAAACTCAATTGTAGCAGTTCGTCCCAAACCCTTCCCGCCTGCTGACCTTTTATCACCCGATCAACCTGTGCGGAGTGTTGCAACATGCGCCGTAGCTGCGCCGGCCGCAGCCTGCCAGCCGCACGGCCGATAGGCTGGCGGCGATTTTTCCAGACCTTCATTTCATCCATGGCCCGCTCAACCGAACCGCTGCTGGCCGCTCGCTGAACTACCGAGTGCAACTGCCGCAATTCGCGGTTCAACGCCCACAACAACAGCACCGGCTCGGTACCCTCAGCGCGCAAACCCTGCAGCGTTTTTTCTACCTGCGACACGCTACCGCTCAGAGCGGCATCCACCAGATCAAAAATATCAAAGCGGCTACTGTCCGACACCGCATCTAGCACCGCCTGAACATCAACATCGCCCGGGCCGTTCAACAGCAGCAACTTATCGACTTCCTGAGCCGCCGCGAGCAAATTACCTTCCACCCGCTCCGCCAACGCCTGCACCGCTTCGCGGCTGGTGTTCAGGCCAAAACCACGCATTCGCTCCGCCAACCAGCGTTGCACCTCATTGCCTGCAATAGGCCAGGCCACTACCGCCGCACCTGCCGACTCCAACGCCTTAAACCACTTCGCTTTGCGGCTGGCAGCCTCAAGCTTGCCGCAGGTAACCAGCAACAGCGTATCCGGCGGTGGGTTTTTGCAGTACTCACTAATGGCCTTGCTGCCCTCGGTACCGGGCTTACCGGTCGGCAGCCGCAAGTCCAGAATGCGCTGCTCAGCAAACAGCGACATACTCGCCGCTTCAGCACCCAGCTGTTTCCAGTCAAAACCGGTTTCAGCCTCCATCACCACGCGTTCGCTGTAACCGGCTTGCTTAGCGGCAGCACGAATGGCGTCAGCGGCTTCGAGCACCAACAAAGTTTCGTCGCCACCTACAACATAAACGGGAGCGATATTACTTTTCAGGTTGGCGGTAAGTTGCTGCGGGCGGAGTTGCAAGGTGCGTCCTTAAATCGTGTCTAGTTTGCTATGCTACCGGCTTTGTTTAACTACGACTCTGCAATTTATGACCTCACTGACTATTGCCCCCAATTCACCACGCCTCCAGCTTCCGAGGCGCTCATCATTAATCTGCAAAGTAGCCGCTGCACTATTGCTGCTAGGCACCAGCGCCTGCGACCGCGGGCCCAGCGATATCGAGCGCATGAAAAACTCCGGTAGCGCCTCAGCAAACGCCGCCATTAATTCCAAACTACCTGAACCCAAGGAACCAAACGTGCAAGTAAAATTTGAAACGAACCAAGGTGATTTCACCCTTGAACTGAACGAAGAAAAAGCCCCGAAAACCGTCGCTAACTTCGTGCAATACGTCAACGACGGCCACTACGACGGCCTGATTTTCCACCGCATTATCGACAACTTCATGATTCAGGGCGGCGGTTACGACAGCAACTACCAGCAACGCGCCACCCGCGCCTCCATCGAAAACGAAGCCGACAACGGCCTGAAAAACGATGTTGGCACGGTCGCAATGGCCCGTACCGGCGATCCCCACTCAGCCAGCTCGCAGTTCTTCATTAACGTTAAAGACAACGACTTCCTGAACCACACCGGCAAAAACCCGAACGGCTGGGGCTACGCGGTATTCGGCAAAGTAACCGACGGCATGGACGTACTGAATAAGATGAAAGGCCAGCCTACCGGCAGCGGTGGCCCGTTCCGCACTGATGCACCACGTGACATGGTGATTATCGATAAAGCTACCGTTATCGACTAGCGCTATAACTAGCACCAAAATAGCCTTGCTTACCCCTAGTGGTGAGCGAGGTTTTTTTGTGCCGCAACACTTCGACAATAGTAGTGTTTATTCAGGTTTTACCGAGCCGACCGTCTATTCAGCTTATAATCACCGCCATGACCAAAAGCCAAAAAACCACGCTATTTATCTCGGATGTGCACCTGTCACCCGACCGGCCCGAAGCAACCCAGCGGTTCTGCGACCTGCTCAGCCGACAAGCCGATAAAATTGAAGCCTTATATCTATTAGGGGATGTGTTCGATGTTTGGTTAGGCGACGATCTGTCAGTGCCGATGCACCGCGAAGCAATCGCCGCAATTAAAACCCTCGCCGATAGCGGCGTTGCCGTGTATTGCATTTACGGCAATCATGATTTCACTATGGGCTCAACATTCACAGCAGAAAGCGGCTGTCGGCTACTACGCGAACCGGTCGTTACCAGCCTGTACGGCGAAACCGCCGTACTACTCCACGGTGACAGCCTTTGCACCAGCGATGTTAGCTACCAACGCTACCGGGCAATAATGCGCAGCACACTGTTCCGGAAATGGGCGGTAAGACTGCCAAAAAGCTGGCGTCGGAAAATCGCTGAACAGTTAAAATCGACCGCCGGTGAAATGAGCAGCAACAAGCCGCTAAACATTACCGACGTGCAAGAAGAAGCCGTCATTGAATGCTTGCTGGAGCATGAATGCCACCTAATGATTCACGGCCACACCCACCGCGCCAACCGCCACACCCACTCGCTACCCGACGGCAGCTCAGCCACCCGGATTGTATTAGGCGACTGGTACGGTAACGGTGACTACGCGTTAGCTAGCACCAAGGGCATTGAGTTGCGAAACGATCAAAATTCTAGCGATAGTAAGCCAGCCAAAAACTAGCCCGTCCCAAAAATCCCGTCACAACTAAACGGCCCATCGGATAATTTATCCATGATATTTTCCGCCGTAATTCAGAACATAAAATTATATGTTCTGAGCAGATAATTACGCGGTTATTGCGATCAATGGGATGAACAGCATTACGAATGGCTTTTAGGCTGGAGACGCGCAACTGTGCTGCCGTGAATAGGCTTCAGGCAAAGCCCGCAGCGCTTCTGCAAGGCCAGCTTTGAATCAGAATCTTCAACT
>CAJQNE010000373.1 GCA_905479545.1 uncultured Gammaproteobacteria bacterium
GTTGATCCACTAGTAGGTCTGCAGCCTTACCAGGCTCGTGAGCTTGGATTTGCGATTGGCCTGCCGAAAGCGCAGGTGTTTAAGTTCGCTAAAGTGCTCGACGGCTTCTACCTGATGTTCGACGAGAAAGACGCTAGCTTGCTGGAAATTAACCCGCTAATGGTTAACGGCGAAGGCGAATTGATGGCGCTAGACGGCAAGATTAATCTTGACGATAACGCGCTGTTCCGCCATCCCGATTTGGAGGCGATGCGTGATACCACGCAGGAAGATCAGAAAGAAGCCGAAGCAGCGAAAGAAGATCTTAACTACGTAACGCTCGATGGCGACATCGGCTGCATGGTGAACGGCGCTGGCTTGGCGATGGCCACCATGGACGTAATTAAACTTAATGGCGGCAACCCCGCCAACTTCCTCGATGTGGGCGGCGGTGCGACTGCTGAGCGCGTATCGAAGGCCTTTAAGTTGATTCTCTCCGGCGCTGATGTAAAAGCGATTTTGGTAAATATTTTTGGCGGCATCGTTCGTTGCGATCTTATCGCCGAGGGCATTTTGCAGGCGGTTAAAGAAGTCGGCGTATCGATACCTGTAGTGGTTCGTTTGGAAGGTACTAAGGTGGAAGAGGGTCGGAAGTTAATGGACGAGTCTGACATCGAGATTATTACCGCCAGTGACCTTAACGACGCCGCCAAAAAAGTTGTGGCTGCAGCCGCCTAACCGGAGACCGAAACTTATGAGTATTTTGATCAATAAAGACACCAAATTAATGGTGCAGGGTTTTACCGGTAACCAGGGCACGTTCCACTCGGAGCAGGCTATCGAATATGGCACTAATATTGTTGGTGGCACCAGCCCCGGTCGGTTGGGCCAAACCCATTTGGGTAAGCCGGTTTTTAACACAGTTAAAGAGTGCGTTGCCGCTACGGGTGCCAACGCCAGTGTTATTTTTATTCCGGCGCCAGTGGCTGCTGATGCAATTCTTGAAGCAGTTGACGCCGGTATAAAGACCATTGTGTGCATTACCGAGCATATTCCGGTAAGCGATATGATTCGCGCGAAAGCGGCCGTTCGCGCCGCGGATGCCAATTTGATTGGCCCGAACTGCCCCGGTGTAATTACGCCCGGAGAATGCAAAATTGGCATTATGCCCGGCCATATTCATATGCCGGGCAAAATTGGCGTAGTTTCACGTTCCGGCACGCTCACCTATGAAGCGGTGCACCAAACAACGTTGAACGGCCTTGGTCAATCCACTTGCGTGGGTATTGGTGGCGACCCGATTCGTGGGCTTGGTTTTATCGACTGCCTGAAAATGTTCCAGGATGATCCGCAAACCGAAGGCATTATTATGGTTGGCGAGATTGGTGGCGCCGACGAAGAAGACGCGGCTGAGTACATTGAAAAGCACGTAACCAAGCCTGTTGTTGCTTACATTGCTGGTGTAACCGCTCCTCCGGGTAAGCGTATGGGCCATGCTGGCGCTATCGTTTCGGGTGGTAAAGGTACCGCTGAAGCGAAGTTTGCGGCATTAGAAAAAGCCAATGTAGCCACGGTTCGCTCGCCAGCGGATTTGGGTGCGGCCATGATGAAAGCCATGGGCTAATTTCATAGCACCCGCTGAAACCGTTCGGACTGATGCTGAGCAAAGTCGACGTATCGAAGGCTAAGTAATGTAGCTAACCCTTCGACGAGCTCAGAGCGAACGGAGAATAGGTGCGTTGAGCGCTCAGAACTTCTCTCAACCGTTCAGCCTGAGCCCGTCGAAGGCCTATGCAATTTACCAACCCTTCGACAGGCCCAGGGCGAACGGAGAATTAAGGCTCACATTGAGTGGCGCAACAAATAGCCCCGGCGATTTTATCGTCGGGGTTTTTTGTTAGTTGCTAATAGCGAGCCGAGGCAGTTTTACGGCCCTGTGGTTATGGGATTGCCGCGTCGCTGCGCTTCTCGCAATGACAGGGTAGGTTTTGTCATTGCGAGCGCAGCGCGGCAATCTCGAGGCTCAGGGGCCAGTGGCTTGCTATGCCGCCATTTCTTCTCGAAAGCCGCCTTAAATTTGTCAGAGAGAGCTCCATAAACCCCAGGCAGAATTGTTGTACTGCACAAAAGTCGGCAAAATGGCCGGAGTATTCTTACGGGCCAAAATTCGTGGCAGCACAATCCAATCAAAAATCGGCTAATCAAGTCGCTCCCATTCAAATTGCGCTGGCTCAGGTAAAACTGCGGGTTGGCGACGTTAGCGGCAACGCGGCAAAAGTTCGTGAATACGCTGCCAAGGCTAAAAACGCCGGCGCCAGGCTGGTGGTGTTCCCTGAGTTAACGCTTACTGGCTATCCGCCGGAAGATTTATTGTTGCGTCCGGCGTTCTGTCAACAGGTGCAAAGCGCTTTGAATGATCTGGCCGCAGAAGACCTCGGTATTGATGTTGTTGTTGGCTATGTGCAAGCCCGTGGCAAGCAGTTGTATAACGCTGCCGCGTGGCTCGGTGACGGCAACGTGCTGGGCGAGTATCACAAGCAGATGCTGCCTAATTACAGCGTGTTTGATGAAAAGCGTTACTTCACACCGGGCACTAAGGCGCTGGTGGTTGAACGCTTTGGGGTGAAGTTCGGCGTTACCATTTGTGAGGATATCTGGTCAGCTCGGCCAGCGGCTGCGGCTAAAAAATCCGGTGCCGAAGTATTGCTGAACATTAACGCTTCGCCGTTCCATGGTGATAAAACCGACGAGCGCATTAGCGTGTTAGAAGCGCGGGTGCAGGAAACCGGTTTGCCGCTGGCTTATGTGAACCTGGTTGGCGGTCAGGACGAGCTGGTTTTTGATGGTGATTCAATGGCCATGAATCCCGGCGGTACGGTTCAGCATATCGGCCCTAGTTGCGAAGAGGCGCTAATACCGCTGAAGATAGTTAAAGCAGCCGACAAAAATGACAATAGATTTGAGTTTGCTCAGCCGGAAGTTTTGTATCCGTTGGAACAAGGGCAGTGGGCCGAAGAAGCCGAGATTTATCAGGCACTGGTTCGTGGCGTTAAAGACTATATTGACGACAACGGCTTTCCAGGCATTGTGCTCGGCTTGTCGGGTGGCATTGATTCAGCGCTGACATTGGCTATTGCCGTGGACGCGCTGGGGCCAGAGAAGGTTGAAGCAGTGATGATGCCGTCGCGCTTTACCGCGGGCATGAGCCAGAATGATGCCAAAGAGCAGGCCGATATTATGGCTGTGCACTATCACGAAATTACCATCGAGCCATTGTTTAACGCCTTTACTACTGCGTTGGCGCCGCGGTTCGACGGCCTGGAAGCTGACACCACCGAAGAAAATATTCAGGCCCGTTGCCGGGGCGTGCTGCTCATGGCTATTTCAAACAAAAGTGGCCGTATGGTGCTTACCACCGGCAATAAGAGTGAAATGGCCGTTGGTTACGCCACCTTATACGGCGACATGGCGGGTGGCTTCGCGCCGCTAAAAGATGTGTTTAAGTTGATGGTTTATCGCTTGTCGAATTACCGCAACTCATTGGGGCGGGTAATCCCTGAGCGGGTAATCACCCGGCCCCCCTCTGCTGAACTTCGGGAAGACCAGCAAGACAGCGATAGCCTGCCGGATTACGATGAGTTGGATGCCATTCTGGAAGGCTTGGTTGAGCGCGAGGCTTCGCTGGCAGAGTTAGTCGAAGAGGGCTTTCCGGCAGAAACCGTTACCCGGATTGCTGCCATGGTGAAACGTAACGAATACAAGCGCCGCCAGGCACCGCCCGGAGTGCGCATTTCTAAACGGGCATTCGGCAAAGACCGGCGCTATCCGATTACCTCCGGCTACTCTGAGGTACTGAAATAATCAGCGGATGCTGAATTGTAAAAACTAAGGGCCGCTAAGGCCCTTTTTTTGTGGGCGTTTGCTTTGTTGTGGCTTGGTTTTGCATAACTCTGAAACTGCTAAATTAATGGCCGTTAGGTGTTGACGCTTCTGGCGCTGGCCAATAAACTAATTCAGTAATATAGATTGATTATCTTTAAGGCTGCGGTCAGTCGTTTGTCGGCTGCAGCTTCGAGGGTAGCCATAACAAAATAATAGGGCATTGCGCCCGGCGAGGAAGGTCATGCAGAAATACGCATTCCGTGCAGCGATTGCCGCTGCTTGTTTTACATTGCTGTTGCCCGGTTGTGGTGGCGGTGGACAATCGCCCGGCAGTGGCGGCTCTCAGTCGGATGGCGGTGGCGGCAACAGCGGTACGCCCAATAACGGCGGCGGAGGAGGCAGCGCTACCGCAGAGCCGCGCTCAATTAGCATTGTGCCAACCACACGCGGCGTAACTGAAGGCGACAGCCAGGGTGGAGTCGCGTTATTCCTATTGCAGCTTTCTGCACCCGCTACGGCAGCG
>CAJQNE010000374.1 GCA_905479545.1 uncultured Gammaproteobacteria bacterium
TTACGCCTGAAATGCTGACCAAAGCTCGCGAAAAAATCGACCGCGCAGGATGGCAGAACGTTGAATTAGTCGAAAGTGATATGGCAGATTTCAGTTTTCCTGAAGACGTGACTGCCGTCCTATCCACCTTGGCTCTAGCCACAATTCCTGACTACGATGCCGTCGTGCAGAGGGTCGCCGAAGCACTGTCAGCGGGTGGGCGCTTCGCCAATTTTGAACTGACGTGGCCAGAAAAGTGGCCAGACTGGTTAGTAAAAATTGGCTCGCGAACGCAGACCGCATTTGGTGTTACAGCAGACTTGAAGGATCGAAAACCTGCAACGTCGATTCGGCGTTATTTTGATCAAGTCGACTATGAAGAACGTTATTTCGGTGCTGTTTATTTGTGTACCGGAACAGCAAAATAAAATACCAGGAGTCATTCAAATGCTACAGATAACAAACAAAGCGTGGCTGGAGAAAGAAAGCCATGAGTAATAGTCATAATCACGGCAAAGCGTCGAGTCAAAAAGTCCTTTTCCTCGCGCTATTTATAACGCTTGCATACGCTGTCGTTGAGGCGATTGGTGGCTGGCTTGCAAACTCTCTGGCATTGATTGGTGACGCTGGTCATATGTTAACCGATGCAGCTGCGTTAGCTGTTGGCGCTTTCGTTGCCTGGCTAGTCAATAAAAAATCATCGACGAAATTGAGTTTTGGGTTTCAACGCGCCGAAGTACTCGGCGCGTTGTTTAACGTGCTTTTTATGTACGCCGTGGTGGCCGCCATTGTGGTATCCGCGATTCAGCGATTTTACGAACCGCAGGAAGTGCAGTTTGGCACTGTTATGCTTATCGGCACTATTGGCCTGGTGATTAACGTATTTGTCGCCTGGCTACTTAGTCGCGGAGAACAAACGTTAAACACACGTGGCGCTTTGCTGCATGTGATGGGTGATTTGCTCGGTTCAGTGGCCGCTATCGGAGCGGGTTTTGTTATCTGGCTAACGGGTTGGATGCCGATTGATCCGCTGCTTAGCCTGTTGATCTGCGTGCTCATCGTAATCTCGTCGACTCGACTGCTGCTGGAGACGCTGCACGTAGTAATGGAAGGTGTGCCGAGCGATGTTAATCTGGATGAGCTACGGAATTCTGTCATCAATGCTCATCCCGACATTACCGGCATTCATCACCTGCATGTCTGGGATATTTCGTCGTCGAAGCGGGCGATGTCGGCTCACATAGAAGTCTGTTCAACCTCCGATTGGGATTCAGTATTGGGAAGCTTGGCAGCCATGGTTCACGATGATTTTAATATTGATCATCCGACCTTTCAGCCAGAGCAGAAATGTTGTGTCGATGAAGACAGCTAACGCGAAAGCGGGTTGGTGTCACGCACAAAATTCGTAGCGAATGCTTCCAGGGCAATGCAAGCCGCTAGCTGCAACATTCACCTTGTTGTACAGGTGGACACTTAACCGTGCCGAAACTACAGAAAACACAGCAATCCCCAATGTTCGGTTTCAGTACTATTTGGCAGCTTTCACAGTCATAGAAATACTGGCAAGCATCAGTTGGCATGGATTCGGTTTTGCGGTGGCCGCAGTGCGGGCAAGTAATCGTAGATTGCAGAGTTAGTTGGCTGTCGCGCATTTTTGGCACCTTCGAATTTCGAGCATATTCCAGATGGCAGCGATCGCTAACCCTGCCAATGCAACGTACAGAAGCCATGTCAACAGAGTGACGTTGTATACGAAAAGCAATGCGGCTACAGACAAAGTGGTTAGTAGAAATGGTGTGTACTTACCATGCTTTTTATATGAGGCGTAAGCGCCTACAACGGCCATAAGCCCGAACCCTTGAACTAGGTAAACGATGTATTCAGAGTACGGGAGCAATGCAGATAAGCCAATCGTGCTGGCGATAGATGCCAAGAATGGAAGGCAACAGGGAGCCGCTGCAGCTATCGCTGACACAATACTCCCGGCACCACCAATACTAGTGAGGGATTCTTTCAATGGGATAAGCCTTTAGGTTAGCTACAATAAAATCATTGTAGGTTCCGTACCTAGGTACGGGATCAATGATCTTCTTCGAGCAGACTCTCGATGATTGGACAGGCTTCATTAGGTTTTCTGGATTCGCAGCCAGTAACCGCTTGAACCAACACCGCTTCGATTTTGGCGAGGTCTGCTAATTTCCTCTGCACTAGCGACAGTTTTCGGTTGGCGATATTTTCAACCTCTGCACAATCAATAGCGGAAAGCTCAAGTAAAGCAGCGATTTCGGACAAGGTGAACCCCAACCCTTGAGCACGCTTGATAAACTGCAGTCGGTTGCTGTGTGCGCGTGTGTATTGCCGGTTGCCACCGAACGGACGTTCAGGCGTGGCCAGTAACCCTCGACGCTGGTAGTAGCGAACCGTTTCGACCGAAACACCTGCATTGTTAGCGAGTTGGCTAATTTTCATAGGCAAAGGGTACCAGTGGGTTAGAGTCCATTAACAATGAATACTGTTCTGTTTGGCTTTTGCCCCTCAAGAACGGCGAATAAAACAATGGCACAGATAAATCTTTAGATGCTTAAGTAGTAGGAAGTAGCAGCATGGAATTACTCAAGGTCTTGGGGCTGTTTGTCCTCACAGCGGTCGCCGAAATAATCGGCTGCTACCTGCCGTACTTGTGGCTCAAGCGCGATTATAGTGCTTGGTTGTTGCTTCCGGCGGCAGTCAGCTTGGCATTGTTTGTCTGGCTTCTGACAATGCACCCGCAGGCAGCGGGTCGGGTCTATGCTGCTTATGGCGGTGTCTACGTGGCCACTGCTTTGGTTTGGCTTTGGGTAATCGATTCGAGTCGTCCAATATTAACAGATGCACTGGGTGCTGGTGTTTGCCTACTTGGTATGCTCATCATTATATTCGGATCACGATATGGGTAATCACCTGCTTTGAGAAGCGGGGTGCCGTTAGCGTGATAGCCCAGTTGAAAATATGAACTCAAATATATGCACAACAAACATCTAACTCGCAGCCAATTGGCA
>CAJQNE010000375.1 GCA_905479545.1 uncultured Gammaproteobacteria bacterium
GGTCTGAATCACATGGATGTGTTGTATGAACCCAAGGCGGTAAAAGTAGTGATGAGCTTTGTCACCGAAGATTACGACCTGCTGGCAGCTTAAGCTGCCAGCTCCGTTTTGCACTTACAGGCGTTATTGAACCACCACGACGGAATATACTCTTACAATCTATGAGCTTATTCCGTCTGTCTTGTTGTATTTTTACCGCCCTGTCGCTGAGCGTCGCTAGTACTGCTGTAGCGGAAGTGACTGCTCCAGAGAGTTCGCCGCCAGCGCCGGTGTTCACTGCTGATGCACATTGGGTCAACGGTGAACCGCTGAGCTGGGAAGGCCTTCGGGGTCAGGTGGTGTTAGTCAATTTTTGGACCTTCGCCTGCTGGAATTGTTACCGGTCTTTCCCTTTGCTTAATTCTTTACAGGCCGGGCTAGCGGGTGAGGACTTTCGTGTGGTGGGTGTGCACAGCCCGGAGTTCGACTACGAAAAACAGCGTGAACGGCTGCTGACCAAAATCAGCCAGTACAAATTAACCCATCCGATACTGGTTGATAACAATCACGATTATTGGAAAGCGGTGGGTAATCGCTACTGGCCCGCGTTCTATTTAATCGGTAAACAAGGCCGGATCCGATCGCTGTATGTCGGCGAAATGCATGCCGACACCGATGACGCCAGAGCGTTGGAGGCTGATATTCAAACGTTGCTGGCGGAAAGCTACTGAATGAAGTCGCCGTGTAAGGTCATACTGCCGTAAACTGAGTGGCAGTTATGCCGAGCCGCCCTCTTATTTTGCCAGCTGTATTTTGACTAACGACCTCTATTGGTCGGAGCCTGTCGAGCCCCTGCTCAGCACGCTGCCCGCCCCGCTAAAACCACATCTGCTCGACACCACCTCGCTAACCGCCCGCGTCCGTGAGCTTGCGGGTGGCGAAGTGAGCGTCGCTTTGCTGCAACATGAGGTTGCCGGGCCAACCACTGAGGAAGCTGCTCAGCTGGGCATTGCGGCCGATAGTGAGGTGTTGTTACGCGATATTCATTTGTTCGGTGGGCCGGTAAGCAATGCACCATGGGTGTTCGCTCATACGGTTATTCCTAAAGGCACGCTAACGGGCGAAGGTGAGCGGCTCGGTAGGCTGGGCAATAAGCCGCTGGGTGAGGCGCTGTTCGCCGATCCTGGTATCTGCCGGAGCAACCTGCAGCTGGCCAGATTGCTACCCAAGCACGCGCTTTACGCTGCCGCGGTTAATGGTTTAGTCAATAAGCCCGCCTCCATATGGGGTCGTCGCTCGCAGTTTCATTTGTCAGCCGGCGGTTCTTTGCTGGTGGCCGAGTTTTTCTTGCCGGCACATCCTGCTTGCTCGTCGTAACGGCAGCTAGGCCTGGTTGCTGCCGGAAACCTACGGTAAAACCTGCCGTTAGCGACATCTCCTCTGGCAGAATAGCGATATGCTCTTCAAACTAAAGCAATACGGGCTGCTTATGCGGCTCGACAAGCCTATTGGCATTTACTTGCTGCTGTGGCCGACACTGTGGGCGCTGTGGGTCGCCGCCGGTGGTCTGCCTGAACGCTGGGTGTTTATCGTGTTTGTTGCCGGGGTCGTGCTGATGCGCTCGGCAGGCTGCGTGATTAATGATTTCGCTGATCGGAAAATAGACCCGCACGTTGCGCGCACCAGGCACCGGCCCTTGGCTTCAGGCAAGGTAAAAGCCTCTGAGGCGTTGTTGTTGTTTGTCGGCTTAGCACTCGTGGCATTTTTGCTGGTTATGACGATGAACCGGCTGACCATCATGCTGTCGCTGGTGGGCGTATTGCTTGCCGCAAGTTACCCGTTCGCTAAGCGGTTTCATCAGCTGCCACAGCTGCACCTGGGCATCGCCTTTGCCTGGGCTGTGCCGATGGCTTACGCCGCTCAATTGGGGGCGGTTACCGTGGAGGCCTGGCTACTGCTCGCCGTTACCGTGCTGTGGACAACCGCCTACGACACCATGTACGGCATGGTCGACCGCGAAGATGACCTAAAAATTGGCGTTAAATCGACCGCCATTTTGTTTGGCCGGAATGACCGGCTTATCATCGGGATGCTGCAAGCTGCCGCATTGGCAGGTCTGGCTTGGCTTGGGTTCCGGCTTGGCTTGAGCTGGCATTACTGGCTGGGCTTTGCCGTTGCAATATTGCTTTCGCTGTACCAGCAATGGCTGATCAAAGACCGCGAGCCTGCTGCCTGTTTTAAAGCGTTCTTAAACAACCACTGGCTGGGTATGGCAGTATTTATGGGTCTGCTGCTGAGTCTGTGGCCTGCGACTCCGTAAAATATTATTCGCAAAAATTACTGGCCATTGTCACCGGCCATTGCCGTTGGCTCGTTCACACCGGGGAAGATTTTATGCCGTTTAAACGACTACTGTCTGCACTATGTTTCGTACCGCTATGGGTTACGGCTCCGGCGCAGGCGCTCGATACCGATGCCTTAATTACCGTGCAGCGCCAACTCCATGCACTCGGCTACGAAATAACCGATGACGAAGGTCGGATTGGCGCTGATACTAAGCAGGCGCTTGACCTGTTTCGTGATGACAACGACTTACCGAAACGGCAGTGGCTGAACGATGGCTTAGTCACTATTGTGGCTGAACGCTATGCGGCAATGTATCGCCGCCGCGGCGAAGCGGTTCCGACTCCGGCGGCTATTCCCAGCAACAAACTGGGCAAATACTGCGTGGTTACCAGCGGTAGCCTCGAGTTGGCCACCGACGACGCTAAGGTTCAGCGTCAGTTAGGTGAGCTCGGTTACCGGCCCGGCAATATTGTCGGCAAAAGCAGTGTTGCAACGCGCAATGCCATCAGCAATTTTCAGCTGGAAAATAACCTACCCGTAACCGGCCAGGCTAACGCGCTAACCCGGCAGTTGTTGCTGGCGGCTGTCACCCAATTGCGGAGCAACCGTCGTCGTGCGGAGACACTCTCAGCAAGCAGATAGCGACCAGCCTTCACGAATAGCTTGGCGCTGCTACAATGCCCGCCATTTTTAAGCTTTGGCTGGGTAATTCTAATGCAAATTCTGGTAATTGGCGGCGGTGGTCGTGAGCACGCGTTAGCGTGGAAAGCCGCTCAGGCTGAGCGGGTTAAGAAGGTGTTTGTCGCACCCGGCAATGCCGGTACCGCATTAGAGCCTAAGCTCGAAAATGTAGCGATTAGCGCCGAAGACGTCGATAAACTGCTGGACTTCGCTAAAAACAACGCAGTTGATTTCACCATTGTCGGCCCCGAAGTGCCGCTGGTGAAAGGCGTGGTGGATGCCTTTACTGCCAACGGCCTGCGTTGTTTTGGCCCCACCCAGGGTGCTGCTCAGCTAGAAGGTTCAAAAGCCTTCAGTAAAGACTTTTTGGCTCGCCATAATATTCCCACCGCGGCCTACCAGACCTTCACCGAAATTGAGCCTGCCGTTGCCTACATTCGCCAGCAGGGTGCGCCGATAGTAGTAAAAGCCGACGGCCTGGCAGCGGGCAAAGGCGTGATCGTTGCCACAACCGAGGCAGAAGCAGAAGCCGCGGTGCACGATATGTTGGCTGACAATCGTTTTGGCGATGCGGGTAGCCGGGTGGTGATCGAA
>CAJQNE010000376.1 GCA_905479545.1 uncultured Gammaproteobacteria bacterium
AATCCCGGGTTTTGCCCCAAATTTTCTCGATATCCTGTTCGCTAACGCCCACACTGCCAGGATCAGCTTCTTTACCAATATCGGTGACGGCCTCGAGGTCTTTAGGCAGCTTTATCAGATTGGGATTTAGCGGATTAAACATAGGAATTCCAATAGTGTATTTATCGTAGAGCAGACTACGGCAGCATGTTGAGCAAGTCGTTGGCAGAAATTACTTCAACGCCTAAGGCTTCAGCCTTCTCAAGTTTTGAACCGGCGGCTTCGCCAGCCAACAAATAATCAGTTTTTTTCGATACCGAGCCGGTAACTTTACCGCCCTGCCCAACTATCAATGCTTTGGCGTCATCGCGGGTCATATCAGGCAATGTACCAGTAATAACAAACACCTTGCCCACTAAGCTGTCGCCACGATTCGTCGACTCTGCCACTGGCCACTCAAGGCCCAACGCCTGCAAATCACTAATAACCTGCTGGTTGCGCGGCTCTGCAAAGAACGCATGAACGTGTGCCGCCACAATGGGCCCGACATCGGCCACTTCAATCAATTGCTCTTCGGTGGCCTCGCTAAGCGCGGGCAAATCACCAAAATGCTCGGCGAGCGCACTAGCGGTCGACTCTCCAACGTTACTAATCCCCAGCGAGAACAAAAACCGACCCAGCGTTGTAATTTTGGCTTTATTTAAAGCCGCGACCAGTTTAGTCGCTGACTTTTTACCCATCCGCTCCATACCGGCATAATCATCGGCGGTAAGCCGGAACAAATCGGCGGGTGTTTTAACCTTATCGGCCTCCACCAGCTGCTCAACCAGCTTATCACCCAGGCCTTCAACATCCAGGGCTTTACGGCTGGCAAAGTGTTGTAGTGCTGCTTTGCGTTGTGCGGCACACACCAACCCGCCGCTACAGCGCGCGACCGCCTCGCCTTCCGGCTGTTCAACAGCAGAGCCACATTCAGGGCACTCAGTCGGCAGTTCAATTTCAACCGCATCGACCGGACGACGCTCAATAATTGCCCGCACGACTTCGGGAATCACGTCGCCGGCCCGACGCACTACAACGGTATCGCCAATGCGAACGTCTTTGCGGCGAATTTCACCAATATTGTGCAGCGTGGCGTTACTTACCGTAACGCCACCGACGAACACCGGCTCCAGACGCGCGGTGGGTGTTAAAGCCCCCGTGCGGCCGACCTGAAAATCAACACTACGCAGCAGGGTAATCTCTTCCTGAGCCGGAAATTTATGCGCCGTGGCCCAGCGCGGCGCACGTGACACAAAGCCTAACTCGCGCTGCCAATCAAACCGATTAACCTTATAAACGACGCCATCAATTTCGTAGGGTAGCGACTCACGCCGCTCGCCGATATCGCGATAATAGGCCTGCAAGCCGGCGACACCATTAACCTTTTGCACTTCCGGCCCCACTCGCAAGCCCCAGGTTTTCAGTTGCTGCAGCAGTTCGAATTGGCCCTCTGGTAACTCACCACCTTCAACCCGGCCAACGGCATAGCAGTACATTGTCAGAGGTCGCGTGGCGGTAATGCGCGAATCGAGCACCCGTAAGCTTCCCGCAGCGGCATTCCGTGGGTTTACAAAGGTTTTTTCATCACGGGCGGCCAGCTCAGCATTCATCTTGGCGAAGCCGGCCTTAGGCATATAAACCTCACCACGCACTTCCAGCACAGCAGGGACGTCGTCACCATGCAGTTGCAGCGGTATCGACTTTATCGTTCGGGCATTCTGGGTGATGTTTTCGCCGGTTCGGCCATCGCCGCGAGTAGCAGAACGGGTAAACTTGCCATTCTCGTAGAGCAAACTAATCGCCAGCCCATCGAGCTTCGGTTCGGCGCAATATTCCAGCGACTCGACACCTTCCAGCCGATCACGAACCCGGCGGTCGAATTCGGCTAAATCCTCGTCAGTAAACACATTGCCAAGCGACAGCATCGGCACTTCGTGCTCAACCTGGCTAAATGCATCCAGCGGCACATCGCCTACCCTTTGGGTCGGCGATTCAGCAGTAATGAGTTCCGGGTGTTCGGCTTCGAGCGCTTGCAGCTCCTGAAATAGCCGGTCATAACTGCCATCGGGTAATTCAGGGTTGTCGTCAACGTAATATAAGCGGTTATGCCGACGAATCTCATCACGCAGTGCTTTTATACGACCCGGGTCTAAACGAACAACCCCTTCGTCGCTTTTGGTTTCGCTCACGCCGCCGGGGCTGCCGCGCGGGCATCAAATTCGGCGATACGCTCCTGACAGAGACGCATGCCCTGCTCGGTGAGTGTCGAGCGATTATCATCGAGCACTTTGGCACCAAAGTTTTCAACAAACTCATTAGCGACATTCAACAGCTGATGGTACGCCTTAAGCCCGGGCCACGGGCCCGGCAGCTCCATAAACAGCACCAGCGCCGAACTCTTGAAGCTATCCAGCTCACCTTTAGGAATACGGCCATCGCCTACCGCGCTGGCTAAACTAAATACCGGCTCACCGGTTTTAGGGTCGGAACAATCCAATGAGTCGCGACCAGCAAAATCCAAACCGACTTCCTGTGCCGCGTTGTAGATATCGACACCACGAAACTCACCACCGGGATGTACCAGATAGTGAATCATCGTCATTTTCTCGGGCTCAACCGCAGCCTCTTCGACCATCGGATCGTCGTCACGGGTCGCGGAAAAATGCGGTAGGTCGTCGTCCGCCAACGCGCCATCCGGGCCGCCAGTGCGGGTGACCTTGTTAACTGAAGCCGCAGCATTCACTGAGTCAGGATCAGGTAATTCGTTATCTGCCCAGAACCGGTGATCGTCCTGCGCGCGCCGAACGCGGGCAGATACGTAAAAGCCAATAATGACCAGCGCCGCTATGGCGGCAATAATCCAGCGTAATTCGCTCATTTACTTCTTATGCTGCGATTTCGCGCAGCCCCTTAAATCAATATATTTGTAGCGCACAATTCATTGCACGCAATGTGTCGCAACGCGTCAGGCCGCCACCATCTGCACGGCCTCTTCAACATCCACCGATACCAGCCGGGATACGCCCGGCTCCTGCATAGTGACACCCAGTAATGAGTTTGCCATTTCCATCGCGACCTTGTTGTGCGAAATGTATACAAACTGCAGCTGTGCCGACATTTCCTCTACTAGTTTAGAGAAACGCCCGACGTTTGCATCATCCAGTGGTGCATCCACCTCGTCCAGCATACAAAATGGCGCAGGATTGAGCTGAAAAATCGAGAACACCATCGCAACCGCTGTTAGTGCCTTTTCACCACCGGAAAGCAAATGAATGGTGCTATTTCGCTTACCGGGTGGCCTGGCCATAATCGTCACGCCGGTATCCAGAACGTCATCACCGGTCATTTCCAACCACGCCGCACCACCGCCAAACAAGCGCGGGAACATTTGCTTCAGGTGGTCGTTAATAAGATTGAATGTTTCCGAGAAACGGGCACGGGTTTCACGATCAATTTTACTGATAGCCGAGGTAAGTATCTCTAGCGCCTCGGTTAAATCAGCATGCTGACTGTTTAGGTAATTCTGTCGTTCAGCGGTGGTTTCATATTCTTCGATAGCCGCGAGGTTTACCGTGCCTAAGCGAGCAATGCGCTGCTCCAATTGCTCTAACCGTTGTTGCCACTCATTAATTTGTGCGGGTGGCAGTTCAGCCTCTTCGAGTTTAGCGCTTAATTTTTCCAAAACCTGTTCAGGTTCCAGCTCACGTTCGCGCAATTTATCCAGATAGCCCTGCTGGCGCACGCGTGTTTCGCGGAGACCAAGCCGCGCCTGTTCTAGTTTTTCGCGAATTTCGCGGCCCTTAAGCTCATGTTGAGCACGTTGCTGCTCATATTCCCGCAGGGTGTTGTCAAAACCGGCCAGTCGGTTCCGCGCCTCAGCAAGCTCACTATCGATGCCGAGCCGTTGTTCAACAATTACCGCCAGCTCTTCCTGCTGCAAAGCAATCGGCTCGTCAGCATTCTCGACAGCCTCCATCAGCATTACCTGTCGCTCATCAAAAGTGCTGAGCTGGGCTTTCTGCCGCTCCATGCTGGTCGCCAAGCTACGCTCGGTGGCACGCTGAGCTTCCAGTTTGGCGTTTAACTGTTCGGCGGCGCTGCGCTGCTCGCGCACTTTAATCCGCGACTGCTGCACAGCGTCTCGGCTTTGCATCCGTTGCTGCTCCAGCCCTGCCCGCTCTTCATTGGCCACAGTAAGAATTTCGAGCGCCGCTTCTAGTTTGCCGCGAGTAGATTTTTCAGTGGCCTGATCTTCTTCACTCTGTTCAGTAATCGCCTGCAGCTCTTCTTCAAGCTGCGCTTTGCGCTGCTCCATCTGTTCATGTCGACTCCGCAGCCTATCGAGCTGACCACGCAACTCCTGCAAACCACGCTGAGCTTCCTGCTGCGCCTGTTCGGCGCTGCGGGCTTCAAGTTGCGAACCGTTTAATTGCTCGCGCAGCTGGGCAGACTTCGCTTCGCTACTTTCCAGCAGCTGCTCCAGTTCCTCGCGGCGCTGAGTGAGTTCGCGTAGCTCGCGCTCGCGCTCCAATGCACTTCCTGCTTTACTACCGCCGGGTGCTGAGCAAATCCAGTTCGGGCCGAGTTGCACGCCTTGTTTTGTCACAAAACGTTCATCGGCAGCCAGCTGACTGCGATTAGTTAATGCCTCAGCAAGCGAATCCGCACAGCGAACCTTCGCCAACCACGGTTGCAAGCCATCAAGGCCACTAACCTGACTCGCTAATGAATTGTCGCTGGCGCTTATTTGAGCGACTTCAGCATCAAACAATGCAACTTGCCCGTCAGGAAATTCAGGCCAGCCTGCGGCATCACCAACACCCGCGCCGACACGGCCTTGCAGCCAATGGCCCAGCACTGCCTCAACGGCTAACTCCCAGCCATTGGTGACTTGTAGCCGTTCGCCAACAGTCGGCAGGTTCTGCATGCCTTGGTTTTGCAGCCACTGCGTTACGGCTTTGCCGCTATCGCGCAATGCCGCTTGCTTTAACGTTTCAAGCGAGGTTATACGCCCGCCGAGTTGTTGCATCTCACCACGTTGCTGGTGCAATTCCGCCTGCAGGTTACGCTCACGCTCACGTAGCTCGGTTACCGCGCCACGCTTCTCCTCAGCGAGTTCAACAGCGGCCTCAGCTTGCTGTTCAGCCAATTCAAATGCACTACCTTGCTCCGCCAGTTGCTGTAGCAGCGGCGAAATTTCCTGGCGCTTTAAGTCTTCATCAATTTTTTGCGCCCGCTCGCGACCGCGGCGTTGGCGATCCTCAAGGTTTTCGAGCCGGGTTTGTTCAATATCGGTTTCACGTTGCGCCACCGAAGCACGGGCGCTGGTGTCGTCCCAGCGCTGTTGCATCTCGCGCTCGGCATCTTCAGCCTCATCCAGCGACTGCTGCGACAAATTAGCGGTTTCACGAGCCTCAGCCGACTGTTCAGCCAGCTGCTTTAACAGCTCACGAGTTTCCAACAAACTGGTTTCATCAGCAGTAATTTGCGATTGCAACGAGCTTTGCTGATCACGCATTGACGACAACTCAGCCTTTTGCCGTTCGCGCAGCTCGCGACCATGCTTGAGGCTCTGCTCCAACCGCGCAACGTCAGCGCCGATAGCGTAGTAACGGCCTTGCACATCGTTAAAGCTGTCCTGCGCAGCTTGCTGCTCGACGCGACCCTGATCCAGCTTGGCAACCATCGCATTTTGCCCGGCCTCAGAATCGCGCAAGCCATCAGCCAACTGGGCAGCTGCGGTATCTACCGAACTGCCCTGGTCTTCCAATTCCTGCCATCGCAGTGCCGCCAGCTCCATTTCAACCTGACGCTTCTGACCCTGAAATTCTTTATAGCGCTCAGCGACCTCGGCCTGACGCTTGAGCTTTTTAAGCTGAGTATCAACTTCATCACGCAAGTCATTCAGTCGATCCAGATTCTCATTGGTGTGGCGCATGCGAATTTCGGTTTCGCGACGGCGCTCTTTGTATTTAGAAATACCGGCCGCTTCTTCAATGAAAACCCGGAGCTCATCGGGCTTAGCCTCAATGAAACGCGCGATCATGCCCTGCTCGATAATTGCGTAACTGCGCGGCCCTAAGCCGGTACCCAGAAAGATGTCGGTAATGTCACGCTTACGGCAACGGCTGCCGTTAAGGAAGTAATTCGACTGAGCTTCGCGGTTTACTTCGCGGCGCACCGAAATTTCTGTAAACGCGCCATACTGGCCACCTAATTTCCCCGACGAGTTATCAAAAATGAGCTCGATAGAGGCTTTGCTTACCGGTTTCCGCGTTGAACTACCGTTAAAAATCACGTCGGTGCTGGACTCACCGCGCAGATGTTTTGCACTGGACTCACCCATTACCCAGCGCACAGCGTCAATCGTATTCGATTTTCCACAGCCATTCGGACCGACCACGCAAGTGAGGTTAGTCGGTAAGTTCAGCGTGGTTGGGTCTACAAAAGACTTAAAACCGGCAAGTTTTATGGATTTAAGACGCATTCAGCGGTTCGACTCGTTCCTTGAGGCCTTTCGGGGTGGTTTAGGTATGCCATAAAGATGCTTCGCAGATGTCTCAAAAATGTCTGAGAGATGTATAGGCACGGTCGCTAGTGTAAATTATTCCGCTCAGAATTTGTGAACGCATCAACTGATGCCCTGCCTGCGGCCCGCATTGCCGCCATTTGAACAGAGAAATCGCGTCTACATGTCGACTCAACCCAGCAAAGACCTCGAAAGTTTCCCCAACCCACATCCACAGCGTGATTACACCATTCGCATGGATATTCCGGAATTCACCTGCTTGTGTCCGAAAACCGGCCAACCGGATTTCGCTGAATTCCAACTTGAGTATGTTCCCGACGAAAAATGCGTTGAGCTGAAATCGTTAAAGCTATACATGTGGGCATTCCGCGAGGAAGGTGGCTTCCACGAGAAATTAACCAACGACATCCTCGACGACCTGGTCGCGATTACTGAGCCGCGCTTTATGCGCTTAACCGGTGACTGGAACGTTCGTGGCGGAATTTACACCAAGGTAGTTGTTGAACACCGCAAAGCGGGCTGGGAACCAGAGCCACTGGTGCAGTTACCCTAACCCACCGGCATCCGGTTAGTTCCTAACCCGTTATTCAGCTTCGCTAGCTGAACTTCTACACCTTCACGTTAAGGATAAGCACAATGGATTTGCCCTTTCTATCTCTGAACTTCAGCACCGCCATCTCTAAAGTGACATTCCGCGGAGTGATAGCCGCCGCGGCGTTGGCCTCGCTGGCCGCCTGTTGCAATGATGAGGCGGACGAGAAGCAACCCGGCGTTAAGGCAGCTGCTAAACAGGCTACAGTGCCGCCTGCAGCTGATGCAGCCACCATTGTTGGAGTTGATAGTGAGGGCAACACTTTTGTCGTGAAATCCAATGCCCTGCCATCAGCCACGAACACTCCTGGCGATGCTGGCAATAGCAGAAGTGCCCGTGAGAAAAACAACCAAACCATCGCTGAGCCAAGCATTGCCGGTGTAGCCATCGCGACGGATACCAGCAGCGACAATAACGATTTGGAAGCACTAACGGCGGCGGCTGTTGATCAATCAATGTCAGCCCGGACCTCGCAGCAAGCCAGCGAAGCTACCGTCGAGGTCGTCGCAGCAACAACCGCTGTGGCGGAAACCAATCCGGACCGCAGCGAAACAGTGATTGCTAACGGCGCCGATGGCGCTGACGTGGCATTCATAGTCAAAGGTGGCGAGGGTAATGTCGACAGTGGTACTGATGGTGATGCAAGCAACGGTACTAAAGCAGCAACGGCCGTGGCCGGCACGGCTGTCGTAGCAACTGCAATAACTGCGGAACAAGAAATTGTAGCGGACGACAGTAGCGAAGACGCTAAGACTACGGCTACTCCACAACCTCAGGGCGAAGACATCCCGGCTGCGAGCCGGAGTTGGATGCCCATCTACGACGTGACCACTGCCAACCTGGTCTGTGATGCCATTCTGAAAAAGATGAGCAGTAAGTTCGACGAGCTGGGCAAAACGCCACTCGCTGATGCTTCTGTGGAAAGCGTTCTAAAGCAATGGAACACGCTATCAGCCGAGTTTGAGGACGTTGAAGGGCCTATTTATCTACAAGCCTATGTAAGCCCGAATGCGGCGATGCGGGCAGCGGGTGAAGCTTGCATTGTGCGCTTAGGCGATTTTAATACCGGCCTGTTCCAGCGCAGCGATTTATATGAGCGAGTAAAGGCGACTTCGCCCACAGCTGCTTTCGACAAAACGATGCGGCAGGATTTGCTCGATGCGTTTGACGACAACGGCATCGGCTTCGATGCCGACAAGCAACAACGCATCAAAGACCTCAAAAAGCAGATTAACGAACTCTCGCAAGAATTCTCGCGCAACATTCGCGAAAATGAGCAAAAACTAACCTTCAGCGGTGATGAGTTAAGCGGGTTACCCGATAGCTACCTGCAGCGCGTAGGCGTAGAAGATAACAGCATAACAGTCGGTTTTGATTACCCCGAAGTTATTCCGTTTTTGAATAACGCCAGTAGCGAAGCGGCTCGTCAGCGCTATACCACCGCATTCAGCCAACGTGGCACGCCGCAAAACCTCGAGCTGCTCGATCAGATAATGCAACTGCGCAAGGAGCTGGCAACTATTTTTGGTAAGCCGAGTTATGCCCACCTCGTGACTCAGCGGCGCATGGTGCAAAACCCGGAAACAGTGATTGAGTTTCTCGACAAAGTTGAAAACAAGGTTCGCGAAGTTGAAGTTCAGGATCTCGCAGAGCTAACCGCTATGAAAGCCAAACTGGCCGGTACCGAACTTGCAGCGACCAAGGTGAACCAGTGGGACAAAAGCTACCTCACCGAGCAAACCCGTCAACAGCGTTATGCGATTGATCAGGAAGCATTGCGCAAATACTTCCCGATGCCTGCCGTGGTCGACTGGGGCCTATGGATCGCTAGCGACTTGTACGGAATATCCTTCGAACCGGCCAAGGTGCCGTTATGGCATGAGGACGTGTTGTATTACGACGTAACTGATACCGCCAGCGGCGAATTTCTCGGCGGAATCTATCTGGACCTCTACCCCCGTGATGGCAAATATAAACACGCGGCGGCCTTTGGTGTACGCGGCGGCAGCAAACTAGCCAACCGCCGCCCGAACAGCGTATTGGTTACCAATTTCGACCGAAAAGGCCTGACACACGACGAGTTAGAAACCTTCCTGCACGAGCTAGGCCACGTATTCCACGGCGTACTTACCCAGAGCGACTACCTGGCCCACGCCGGCACCAGCGTGAAACGTGACTTTGTTGAAGCACCTTCGCAGATGTTTGAAGAATGGGCACGGAGTGAGCAAACACTGAAGCAAATCACTGACTTCTGCGACGGCTGCCCGGCACTGGATAATGAAACCATCGCGCGGCTAAACGACGCGCGTAACTTCGGTCGCGGCATTTTTTATTCGCGCCAACACCTGTATGCCAGTTTTGATATGCGCCTCGCAGGCGACACACCCGAGCCAGCACTGCCAATCTGGTACGAGATGGAAGGTGCCACGCCTATCGGCGCCCTCACGGACGGTCAATTCCCCGGAACTTTTGCCCATATCGCCGGTGGCTACGCGGCCGGCTACTACGGCTATATGTGGTCAGAAGTGTTAGCTATCGACATGCTCTCGGCCTTCGGCGATAACCTGATGGACAAGTCAGTAGGCAAGCGTTTCCGCGATATTATCCTCGCTCAGGGCGGACAACAGGAACCGATGGCATTAGTAAGCGAATTCCTGGGTCGAAAACCGAGCCCTGAAGCCTTCTTTGCTGAGATCACCGGCCAGCGGAACAAATAACCCGATCACCCTGAGCTTGTCGAAGGGCAGGCTCAGGGTGATCGGAGTGTCAATCCAGCAATACGAAATTGCCGATGGCTTAACGAACTATTCCACTGATCTTTTGCCCAAAAACTTTAACCGCTCGCGCCGCGATTTTTTGTCAGGCTTATCGCCGAAGTCGGGCTGACTTAGCCTGTCGGCCCGACGGTTCGCGGCGGCCAGTTCGCGCTTTTGTATACTCTCATCAGTTTCGCGATATAGCTGACGGGCAATTGTCGCCGAACCACGCTTGTCGCTAATGTCGAGAACATCCACCACATGCTCATAACCGCCTTTTTTCACCTGCAATTGGTCGCCTTCCTTCACGGCACGCGACGGCTTAACCCGCGCACCATTAAGCTGCACATGGCCGGCCGAGACGGCCTCGGTAGAAAGTACGCGAGTTTTATAGAAGCGGCTGGCCCACAACCACTTGTCGATGCGCACTGCACTATCAGTACTGTCTTGTTCGCCCGGTTGCTTACGTCGCTGGCTTCGTCTTGTCATGCGGCAGTGGAGCCCTCTTGATCGGTATGAGTCGTTCTGGCGTGAGTCGTATCGTTAAGGATAGTTTTGCTTGCGGTAGTTTAGCGCGATCATTGCTGTTAAGCGTAACGCTGTGCTTACCCGCTGTGGCGAGTGAGCTGGTCAACGTAAGCCACGTTGT
Source organism: uncultured Gammaproteobacteria bacterium (assembly GCA_905479545.1). Classification (GTDB taxonomy): domain Bacteria; phylum Pseudomonadota; class Gammaproteobacteria; order CAJQNE01; family CAJQNE01; genus CAJQNE01. The sequence continues at coordinate 10,548 of CAJQNE010000376.1, forward strand.
CCAGAGCATTGGCGGGCCCTATAACGCGATTGCAGACGTGCAGTCGGAGGTACAATCACTACTTGACGAATTAGCCACAAACAACGCCATACCCGTCAACAACATAAGAGTATTTATAGCGAATAATCCGGGCCGTAATGCTTTAGCCAGTGGCAACCTAACAAGCGGTACAGTAGTCATAAACCGTGGGCTACTGGCCTTAGTAGCAGACCGGCAACAGCTGCGTGCGGCATTGGCTCATGAACTAGCCCACCTGCAACGGCAAGATAGCGGCGGTCATCGCCGGCTTATAGTTGAGCGTCGCGCCGATACACTGGCGGTAAAGTGGCTAGGGGAAGCAGCCGGGCTCCGGGCGTTGCTCGCCCTGCTCTCAACAACAACCGAACTGGATAGCGCGCAGCAGCATTTTGCCGCCCGGCAACAATACCTGCCTAATGGTGGCTACACGCCAGAAGCATTACCGCCGGGCATTCAGCGCTTACAGGCTCACGAAGCTCTATATTCACGCTATCAGCAGGCTCAGGCGCAACTCAGTCGGGGTGATAACATTAGCGCTGAAGCGGTGAAACTCACGAAAGCCCTGCCAGGTGAAGCGAAATTCTGGCTGCTACTCGGCAATAGCTTGAGCAGCACCCCACCCTGCGATTTTTACGCGGCAGCAGTAGACAAAAACCCCGATTGGTTTTTACCGTGGCTGAAGTTAGGAGAATGTCAGCAGCAACAAGGTGGCGAAGCCACTGAACCCTTGCGCAACAGCTTAGCTCTATTACCCACACCCCATGCCAGAACGCTACTAAACAAGTCGCAGCCTGAAAGCTAACAGCCCGCTAATACGCCGGCTCAGGCTGGTTATCTGAATTTCCTCGTTGCCCTAGATGCGGCAATGACTGTGCCTTGCCGGAACTTAGGTTTTTCATCGCCTCAGTTAAGCCATCCAAGGTCAGGCCATACATCCGCCCGCCCATTAATTCACGAATAATCTGTATCGACGGGGTGTAATCCCAATACTTCTCCGGCACCGGATTCAGCCAAACCGCATTCGGATATTGCCGCAAAATTCGCTGCAGCCACACCGCACCGGCCTCCTCATTCCAATGCTCCACCGAACCGCCCGGGTAGGTAATTTCATAGGGGCTCATGCTGGCGTCACCCACCAGTATTAATT
>CAJQNE010000377.1 GCA_905479545.1 uncultured Gammaproteobacteria bacterium
TTTAGAGCGGGCACCTTCGCCCAAAGCCAATTCGGCAATATCAAGGTTTTCGAACTCATCGCAATCACCCACCCGCTCGCTCAGCACTTCTATACGCTCGTCCATCTTGTAGATATGGTCTAGCACGCCGTTGATAGTGCGAGAGACCGGGTCAGGCATCTTCCGCATAAGGCCGTAAGCATCGAAGCCCATTTTGCGGTTGATCGCTTCGCGATTATTGCCGCCTACCACCTCGCCCTGGCCTTCCTGAATCAGGTAGGCTGGAAAACCGACGGCGGTATTGTTATCCGGCACTTCTTTAATCACCACAGCATTTGAACCGACCCGCGCGCCATCACCGATACGGATGGGACCGAGCACTTTGGCCCCCGCGCCGATAACCACGTTGTTGCCCAATGTCGGGTGGCGTTTACCCTTATCCCAACTGGTTCCACCCAGCGTTACCGCCTGATAAAGCGTGCAATCGTCGCCCACTTCGGCAGTTTCGCCAATGACGACGCCCATACCATGGTCGATAAAAAAGCGGCGACCGATAGTAGCCCCCGGATGAATTTCAATACCGGTAGCGACCCTGCCGACATGCGAAAGCACACGCGCCGCCAAATGCTGCTCACGTTGCCATAGCGCATGCGATACCCGGTGTAGGGCCACCGCATGGACGCCGGGGTACGCCAACACCACCTCAGCAAGGTTGCGAGCGGCCGGGTCACGGTCAAAGACGCAGCTAACGTCTTCTTTGAGTTGCTTAAACCATTTCATAGGGTTTCTGCTGGTTCCTGAGTAGACAGACTATTTGGCAAATTGCTTGATCAACCGCCTTAAGCGTAAGCGATGAAACGCATAACGCTAATAGTTGTAGATGGGTAATTATACATCGCCTGAATAATTCGCGGGAGGCAGCGCCCGCAAGTCAGTGCGTTACCTATGTATTACCAGTGCAATGCTGCCGAATGCCGCAGCACGCTAAGAAGCTAACAGCCACAAAAAACGGCCCCGAAGAGGGACCGTTTTTTGTGCACCATCCACATCCATGGTGCGGTTAAAAGCTAACTTATAGCTTAGTACTTACCAATCAGATTAATAAACCAGCCGCTGGCGTCATAGTCGTCAGCGCGGGTCAGGTCATCACTAAAGTCGGTGAAGTTATAACCCACACCCACTTTGAAGTTAGACCCCAATTGGCGATATAGCGCGACAAGAGCACCCTTCTTGGTTGAATCCGGCTCGCCGTAGGTTGACAGTACGCGGTACTCAGCCAATGCGTCCCAGTTGTGCAGCATATGGTAGCGGGCACGCAACACAGCGAGGTTCAGCGTAGCTTCTGACCATTCACCTTCATCCGAACCGATCGTAGAGTCTGCAGCGGGCAAACGGGTTTCCTGACGCTTCCAGGCCCACTTACCACCAAGCTCCCACTTGCGGCTCAGGTCGTAGATCGCTTCCAGCGCTACCGTGTGAGAACGCTCTTCGTTGCCAACATTGAACTGGCCAGCCTGGGTGGTAGCGGTGGTGGAGCCGTCAAGAACGCCTGAATCTGACAGGAAGGTGTACTTACCCAACAGGTTCCAGCGATCCCAATCTACCGGACGGAAAGCAAAGCCCAGATCAAACTCGGCAAAACGTGCGTCATCCTGGTCACTGCCGTCTTGCTCAGTAAACGAGTAGGCAAACTTAGTTAACCAGCGGAAGCTGTCGCTGACTTTACGATCGAGGCGAACGATGCCCAACCACTGGTCACGATCGACTGCGCCGCTGTCAGCACGGAACTCGACCTTGCTGTAAACCTCGGTTTTAGCACCACGGTAACGGGCAGTAACGGTTGCGGCACTGCGCTCAATAGTAGCTTCGCCGTTATTAACAGTACTGTCCTTCAGGTTCGAATGCTGTGCTGACAAACCCACTGTCCAGCCACCTTCAGTATCGTAATCGATACCAAATACATAGCCGATACCGGCGTTCCGCTCACCTTGGCTAAACTGGAACTCGTTAAACACGTTCAGCTGATTGCTGATCTGGCGACGATTACCGATGGTGGCTACATTGCGGTCGCCATCCGTACGATCTGTGCTCAGCGTGTAACTACCGTAAACCTCTTCGGTATCAGATAGACGATAATCTGCACCCACCTCAATGGCCTCGCCCTTGTTGCCATCACTGGCCTCAAGTATTAGCGACAGACGATCGGTCACACCGGTTTTAACACCCAGGGTAATCCGGTCGTTAGTATCACCATCTAAGGTGCCCTGACCAATGGTATAGAGGGTCCAGGAGCGGCTAACTTCGTAGCTCAAACCCAAGGCCGCACGAGTCGAATCATCGGTTATATTGCTGGCGTTGATGAAGTCCCGGTTCTGCACTTCAGCGGATACGGTGAGCCTGTCGCCCAACTCGGTGGCAAGCTGCACGGCAGCTACACGCTCAGCTGAGGTATTAGCCCGGTCAATATCGGTATAGCGAGCAGACACACGAGTCGCCGAGGTCAACGCCCAAGCCAGCTCGGCACCATACTCTTCGGTATCGATACCATCGTTATAGCGGGCGGTAGAGAAACCTTCATTACGCTTGCGGCTCCATGCAGCGATTTGCAGGTCTTTACTACCGTAGTCCAAACCGTTGTAACGGGCTTCAACGCTATAGGCCTGACCATTGCTATCGCCAGTCGCAGTACTAGCACGATTGAATTGGCTACCAGCGAAGTTCAGACCGCCGTCAACTGACAACTGGTTTTCCAATGCCTGCTGAGCTTCTGTCTCAGTGTATTCCGCCTTGATATACGTGCCTTTAGCCGCTTTAAACACTAAGTCAACGCCCTTCAGCTCACTGTCCTGGCTATCACGACTCTCAGTAGCATAGGTGGCTCCGACAGCAATATTATTGCCAATCCACTGCTTACCACGCGCACCGTAAGTACCTTTATCAGCATCAAAGCCGTTTAGCGGAACATATTCGTAGTCAACCACCAAGAAAGCCTGATCGCCATCCAACGGCTGGTCTTTAACTAAATTAGGCTGGGTACGACGCGCTACCTGATGCAGCGGACGAGACAGGATTACGCGACCCTGAATTTCGTCGATCTCGTAGTCAAGACCACGCTCCAGAGTGATGTTCTCAAGAATACGGTCGGAATCGCGACCGCGAATTTCTACCGAAATTTTCTCTGAACCCTGAACGATATCCTGGTTGCTTAGGTAGTACAGCGAACCGCCAGTGCCAAGGAAACGGTTGTAACCCTGAGCGGTCTGTTGCTCAGCACCAAATACCGTTAACTGCGAGCGGTTGTCACCCATTCTGGTCTGATCAACGCTGCTGTAGCGCAGCTGCGCACCATAAAGGCTACGGTTGAATTCAGCGAACTCGGTACCCGTAAAACCAGTAGCGTAGTTACCCCACAAGGCTTGTGAGTTATCCCATTCGACCCGACCATAAACCCGACCGTAAGTATCTACGTCACTGATAGTCGTAGAGTCATCACCGTAGGTTCCATAATAACGATCGGCATCCAGACGACGAACCAAGGTGCGGGCGTCTTTCTTAAGAATGTCGTCGAACAGGTCACCCAACTCATCTTCGCGGGTGTCCATTTGGGCAGTAATGGTGTACTTAGCTGCTCGCTTCGCTTTCACGTAGAAAGCAAACCGGCCCTGAACAAAGGTGTCTTCGTCGAAACGATCGTCAGCGGTTAGCGAGCTGTTAGAACCGGTAACGTTGTACTGACCAACCGTTACATCGGCGATAGCCACCGCGAAGAAGGCGTCACCTTTAACGTTGGCAACCAACTGGCGTGGCCAGCTGTTACCAGCAGCGTCGACCAAGTCGATGTTGAAGGCATGCTCACCTACTGGCATTAGCCACTCAGCAACATAGCGACCATCTTCCACCGGCACAGCATCGCCGTTCACGCGTAAGCTGTTATTTTCAGCCAGGTCGCGTCCATACATACGGATGCGGCTGCCGTGAATAGGAATAATGCGACGAGCAAGATTGCTTAAACCGTAGATATCACCGGCGGCGGGCAAGTCACGATCTGACTCCTGACCATTAAAGAACTGCAGTACACGCGGTGCAGTTTCATCGTAACGACCACGAGCATCATAAACACGTAGTACGTACTTCATCTGGCCGTCATCTTCCAGAGCTGCCCGAGCGCTGCCGCGCCAGACAATCGGCTCGCCGTTTTTCAGCGTATTACCTTTAACCAGTGCCAAAGGACGGGCCAGGTCATCGTCTTGGATGCC
>CAJQNE010000378.1 GCA_905479545.1 uncultured Gammaproteobacteria bacterium
ATTCGGCTCTCTAGGCTTATGCAATGAACTATTAAAAGCCATTGCCGAGCAGGGTTATACAACCCCATCGCCAATACAGCTTGAGGCTATTCCGGTGGTGTTGAGTCAGCGTGATGTTATGGCGGTGGCGCACACAGGTACCGGTAAAACGGCGGGATTTACACTACCGATGTTGCAGCTACTGTCGGGTGGCGCTAGTGCAAAGGCTCGTTCAGTGCGGGCGTTGGTTATTACACCAACCCGTGAGCTGGCGGCTCAGGTGGCCCAGAGCGTTGAAAAATACAGCGCTCATCTTAATATTCGTTCCGCAGCGGTATTTGGTGGTGTGAGGATTGATGAGCAGATTGCCGAGCTGCAGGGTGGTTTGGATGTGTTGGTGGCTACGCCGGGTCGGTTGATTGATCTTTATAAGCAGCAGGCGTTTAACTTTGATCAGCTTGAGATACTGGTGCTGGATGAGGCTGATCGCATGTTGGATTTGGGTTTTATTGATGACATCCGTCTTGTCCAAACGCTGCTACCAGCCAAGCGGCAAACCTTAATGTTTTCGGCGACGCTTACTAAACCGATTAAGTCGCTGGTTAAAGGGATGTTGAATGAGCCGCATGTGATTGAAGTGACTGCCGCGAACAGCACGGTCGATACGGTGAAACAGAAAATACATCCTGTCGATAAAGCGCGGAAGAGCGAGCTGCTGATTCACTTGCTGAAAGAGAATAACTGGCGGCAGGTGTTGGTTTTTATTCGTACCCGACGTGATGCCGATGCCCTGGCTCTGCTGCTGAATAATGCCGGTATTAGTGCCGAGTCAATCCATTCGAATAGAAGTCAGCACGCTCGCACGGCGGCGTTAGAGGGCTTTAAAAACGGCGATATTGTGGTGTTGGTCGCCACTGATATTGCTGCCCGGGGCATTGATATCAATCAGCTGCCTTACGTCGTTAATTACAACCTGCCTTATGTACCAGAAGATTATGTGCATCGCATCGGCCGTACCGGCAGGGCGGGTACTTCTGGTTTGGCGGTTTCCTTGTTTAGTGAGGATGAAGCTAAGCAATTAAAGCTTATTGAGCGCATCACTGGCGGGCAGTTTAAGCGCTGGGTAATTCCAGGCTTCGAGCCGACTGAGAAGCCAGCTGCACCATCATCGGCCGACAACGAGTACGGAAATTTTGAAGCCGACACTGAGCCGAAAGGTCGCGGTAAAAAGAAAGGCCGTGGCGGGAAAGCGGCTAAGCGAAATCGTAATAGTTGGCGGCAAAAGTATGCCGACTTATAAAGTCGAAATTCAGCTAAGGTTAGGTTTAACTTCGACTAGCTATTTCTTAAACAACGAACGGGAAACGAACATGACAGTATTTGCGATTATTCAGGTTGAAGTCACCGACCGTGAGCTTTACGACCGCTATCAAGCGAATTTTATGGAAGTGTTTAACCAGTTTGACGGCCAGCTGGTGGTTAACGATGAAACCCCGATGGTTCTGGAAGGCGAGTGGGATAAAACCAAAGTCGTGGTTATCTCGTTTCCGGACAAAGCTGCATTTATGGCATGGGCGACATCGCCGGCTTATCTGAAAATATCGAAAGACCGTTTAGCCGGCAGCAAAGCCACGATTTTGCTAGCCCAAGGGCTTTAAGGTTTTTTGGGTTCGGTTCTACCTGCTTAAGCCGCCTGCTCAGCAGGCAACCGCCACCCAGGAAACGCCAGCACGCCAGGGTGGCATTTCAGCGCAATAGCTAACACCTTGGCTCGCTCAACACCTAAACGAACCCGATCGTTCTCGATGGCTGAAATCGTTGATTGTGAAATACCGGTAAGCAAAGCCAGTTCGTTCTGACTCAACTCTTGTAGCTCGCGAATAGTGCGGACAGATTCGCCCACAGAGACATCGATTCGTTTTTTGGCGGGTTGGAAGTCACTCATATCATTTTCTCCTAATAGTCATAGGGCGATACCGCTGCGACGTGAACTCCGATAATTCCGCCGTTTAGGATTTCTAATCTTATTGAGTCGGCATCGCATGCCGCTTGAGCAATTTGCCCCGGACAATAACCTGGGTGATATTCGATAACGCATTCAGGTCATCCAATGGGTTGCCTTTAACCAGCACCAGGTCGGCCTGCTTACCGGTTTTAATTACGCCAAAGGGCGGGTCCTGCTCGTTGCTAAGGAAGCGGGCAGGGTTAATCGTCGCTGCCTTGATTATTTCCTTATTGGAGAGCCCGGCTTTTTTGAGTAATGCCATTTCACGGTGGAAGCTTGGGCCGGGGAACAGGCCGGGCTGAAAATCGGTGCCGACAAACAGCGTTACGCCGGCTGCATTCAGGCGTTGGGTGTTGCTGTCCCAGTCGGCACGATTGCCGCGTAGGTGATCGGTCCAATCCAGTAACTCTTGATGGACTTTGGTTTTATCACCGATTGCAGTCATGCGCTTCAGTGCCTCAGGGTCAGCCGTTTCCAGCTCCAGCGGAATCGGCTTGAAGTTGCCGCGGCCAAGCTGGCTAGTGTTTTCAAATACAATCATCGAGGGTGTCATGGGAATTTTAAAGTCGGCCAGCGTCTGGATTTTTTCATCCGGTATGCGGTCGTGGTAAACACCATGTACCCAATGGTCTACTCCCGCATTACCGGCCATCAGCGCATCCGAGGTGCTGTCGATGTGGGCAACGACTTTCAGGCCGCGTTTATGAGCCTCGTCGACCACGGCGGCTAAAACTTCCGGGCTGATTCGTTTCGCAGAACCCGGCAGAGTAGCGACCATGACTTTGATAAATTCGGCGCCGTCTTGTTGGTTTTCTGCCACGGCGGCGCGGGCTTCAGCCGGGGTGCCGGCCTGATGGGCAATTCGCGGCTCCAAATACCAGCGTATCCATTTCGGTGCCATTAATTGCACTACACGTACAGGGTGGCCGTCGGGGGCGGTAATAAACTTACCGGCGACGAACATTTGCGGGCCGGGAATTTCTCCATCCCGTACCCGTTGCCTGAACGAATAAATTTTATTGTCGGACTCACCGGCATTAAATATGGTGGTTACGCCGCTGTATAGAAAGCTTTCCAGATTGCGTTCAATATTTGGCAGCTTTACCCGCCCAGGCAAATCGGCGAGGCTGATCAAATGGGTATGGGCATCAACGAAGCCAGGAACCAGGGTTTGGCCGTTACCATTTATTACGGCAACACCATCCGTGGCGTTGAGTGTGCCAGCAGCGCCAATGCGAGTAATTTTGTCGCCTGCGACTAAAACATCGAGGTCTTGCTGTAGCCGACCAGCTTCGACATCTAACACTGAGACGTTCTGAATCAGTACTCCGCTCCGTGCTGCGGAGTCGTAGCTCACCAGCGGCGGTAAATCCTTGGGCTTTAAGACAAAGCCGATAGCGACTGCCCCTATGAGCAACAGTAGAACCAATAGGCCGGATAGCTTTAAAAGCGTTTTTAACATAGTGGTATCTCAGAGAATAGGCTTACGGATAGAGCAGAGCGGGTATCGCTTAGCTACAGGTTACACAGGTTTAGCATAATCGGTGACTGTGTGGAGCTGGCTGCACAGGCAGCCAGCAGCCGGGCCTGTTAAAGGCTTGCGAATTCAGCCGCTGCCACTGTAGTTTTGTGCAGCAGCATGGCTTGGCCAAACTAAAATTACCGGCTCGACCTATCATCCATGATTGAAATCAAACGCCCACAACAACTAGCGCGTTTGCGTCGCCTGGCTCTCGCTTCCCAAGGCTTGTTACAGGCTCAGCCGTTCGGACGAGGTTTGGCTGGCGCGCGTGAGGCGATTAACCACATCGGCTATGTGCAGATCGACACCATCTCGGTGGTGGAGCGAGCACACCATCATGTTCTGTATTCCAGAGTGCCAGGGTATCAGCCCGCGATGATCAACCAACTATTACTCGATGGAGATATTTTTGAGTATTGGGCGCATGCCGCTGCTTTTTTACCCATCGCCGATTATCGCTTTTCGCTACCGTACAAACACGCCATTAAAAGTGGCCAGACGCATTGGTTCAAAAATCCGGATAAAAAGCTGATGGCTGAGCTGCTGCTGCGCATACGCGACGATGGGCCATTACGGTCACGGGATATCGAAACTAACCGCGAAACAAGCGCGGGCTGGTGGGACTGGAAACCAGCAAAAAAAGCGCTTGAGCAGTTGTATATGCAAGGCGACCTGATGGTGAGCCGCCGGGAAGGTTTTCAGAAGGTCTATGACCTAACGGAGCGGGTACTACCCTCTGAAGTTAATTCGGCAATGCCGGATGCCGACGAGTTCGCAGTGCATATGCTTGATCAGCAGCTGCGTTGCCATGGGCTGGTTTCACTCAAGGGCATAACCTATCTGCGCCGTAATACCGCGTTGCGTAAAGCGGTGAAAGCTCAGGTGAATGACAGGCTGGCGCAGGGCGCTTTAGCTGCAGTAAAGCTGAGCACGGGCGAGATATTTTTGATGGAAGCGGGAGCGCTGGACCGACCGTTGCCGAGGCTAAATAACCGCCTGCTAATTCTTTCGCCGTTCGATAATTGCGTCATTCAGCGTGACAGGCTCAAATCACTATTTCAATATGATTATCAGATCGAATGTTACGTACCCGCCGCCAAGCGCCAGTACGGCTACTTCAGCCTGCCACTGCTTTATCGTGGTGAATTTATTGGCCGGATGGATTGCAAAGCGCATAGAAAAACCTGCCATTTAGAGATTAAAGCACTGCATTTCGAACGACACAGTTTTGATGAAGATGCCGTTCTGAATGCATTCGTTACTGCCGTTAAACCGTTCTGTGGTTTTCAGCAATGTGATTCGCTGTCTCTGACTGAGGTCTATCCTAATCACCTTGGCCAGCGGCTGCGTAGTGCGTTGGAGCCGAGCTGATACAAGGCGGGGAGGGTCGACTTTTAAACCGCCAAATCGGCTAATTCTAATATCGCTGTTTATTTTATTAGACGATCGGTCTATAATAAGGCCATGAGCATCCCTGAACCTAAACGCCGTCGTGGCCGACCGCCCAAAATAGCGCGTGAAAACCACGACACAAAAGCTGAGCTGATTCGCAGTGGCCTTGAGCACCTGACGGAGTATGGCTTTGCATCTTCAGGTATTGATCAAATTTTGAAGAAGGTGGGCGTGCCGAAAGGTTCGTTCTATCACTACTTTGCCAGTAAAGAGTCCTTTGGACAGGAAGTGATTGCTTGCTACGACCAGTATTTCGGCCGCAAACTGGATGCTTATTTGCTGGACGAGACGGTCGCACCCCTGGTTCGTTTAAGTGGCTTTGTTGATGACGCCAAAGCGGGCATGGCACGGCATAGTTTCAAACGCGGCTGTTTAATTGGCAACCTCGGGCAGGAAGTGGATTCATTACCCGAGGGATTCCGGCAGCAGCTGGTAGATGTTTTCGGCTCTTGGCAGCAGCGTGTTGCGGGCTGCCTGAAAGCAGCTCAGGAGCATGGCTCGTTATCCCGCGACGCGGATTGCGACGAGCTGGCAGAGCATTTTTGGATTGGCTGGGAAGGGGCTGTGAGCCGGGCCAAGTTAGTTCAAAGCAGCCGCCCCTTAGATCAGCATTTACGGCATTTTTTGGGAAGTTTACCCGGGTAATTTTTTCGACCATTTAAAGACGATCGGTCTATATTAGGAGGACTTATGTTTAACGGCATTTTGATTGAGAAAGATGAGCAAGGCTATAGGGCCACAGTTAAAGACATTGACGAGAGTGTGTTACCGGAAGGTGATGTGACAGTTAAGGTCGCGTACAGCACCCTGAACTATAAGGACGCATTGGCCATTACCGGTAAAGGCCCGGTGGTAAGGCAGTTTCCGATGATTCCCGGTATTGATCTGGTCGGTGAGGTTGAGCAGTCCGACACGGATAAATTCAGTGTTGGCGATACGGTGCTATTAAATGGTTTTGGTGTCGGCGAGACTCATTGCGGTGGCCTGGGAGCCAAGGCTCGTTTGAAGAGCGACTGGCTAATACCTTTGCCAAATGCATTCACACCGCATCAGGCCATGGCGATCGGCACGGCGGGTTATACCGCGATGCTTTGCGTATTAGCACTAGAGAAGCATGGTGTTACGCCCGACCAAGGCGAAGTGTTAGTAACCGGCGCCAACGGCGGAGTGGGTAGCTATGCGATCGCAATATTGTCGAAACTGGGTTATACGGTTGTGGCATCAACAGGGCGGCCTGAAGAGGCCGAATACCTGAAAAAATTAGGTGCCGCAGACGTTATTGATCGTTCAGCGCTGACGGAGCCTGGCCGGCCAATGGCAAAAGAGCGCTGGGCCGCTGCGGTAGATTCTGCGGGAAGTCATACCTTGGCGAACGTATGCGCTAGCCTGAAATACGGCGGCATTGTTGCTGCCTGTGGTTTAGCTCAAGGTTCAGACTTCGAAGCCACCGTAATGCCATTTATTTTGCGTGGCGTTACCTTAGCCGGCATTGATAGCGTGATGCGCCCGCTGGCAGATAGGCGCGAAGCCTGGGAGCGGCTGGCCGAGGTATTGGATGTCAGCTTGTTTGATGACATTGTGACGACGATAGGTTTAGACGAAGCCGTTGATGCCGCCAGTGATTTAATTGCTGGAAAAATACGTGGCCGGGTTGTTGTTGATGTTGCGGCTAGCGGTTAGCGGAACCGCTGAGGCGCTGAGCACTCAGCACAGTTGTTCCCGACGAGACACCTGGAGCTGTCAGGCCTACTTGATCTGACAGCTCCTACAGCCGAGTCATTCGGGCTAAATTGTTGAATGCTGCTCGCGCTTAAGCTTATGTTTGTCGTCGTTAAATTCCCGGGCCAGGAAGCTGTAAACCACCGGTACGACGTACAGTGTAAACAGCGTGCCAATGGTCATGCCGGCGGCAATGACGATACCGATGGAGAATCGGCTTTCGGCACCGGGGCCGGAGGCGATGAGCAGTGGCACCATGGCGACAACCAGCGAAACCGTGGTCATGAGAATAGCCCTCAGTCGTACCGCACTGGCTTTAGCGATAGCCTCTTTGCGGTTGAGGCCTTCGTTCTTTTGCAGCTCGTTGGCGAACTCAACCATCAGAATTCCGTGTTTGCTGATCACTCCGATCAGCGTCACCAGCCCCACCTGCGTATATATATTTAACGTAGTTATCGGCAGGTCTACCCCATAAATTTCGGGGAATGAGACAAACAGCATGGCGCCGGAAATCGCCATGGGCACCGTGACCAGAATGATTATCGGGTCGAGGAAGCTTTCAAACTGAGCGGCCAATACTAAATAGATAACCACAATGGCCAGGAAGAAGGTAATGAGCAGTTTATTGCCTTCCTGCTTGTATTGCCGCGACTGGCCGGCGTAATCCACCGAGTAGCCGGGTGGCAGTTCTTTGGCGGCGTTTTCCAGTGCGCCTAATGCATCACCGAGGGTCGCGCCGGGCGCTAATG
>CAJQNE010000379.1 GCA_905479545.1 uncultured Gammaproteobacteria bacterium
GATACATGTCATCACAGGGCTATGCACAAACTGGAAGCGACCCTATGCTCGGTGGAGCATCTGCATGAGCGCTTTACCAGAGTCCTTTTTGGGCATTGAGCCGGCAGAGTTGTTTGAACGCTGCGTTGAGCATGAAATTCCGCTCATGGTCTTCATTCCATCCAGTGCGGCGGGCGCGGATCAGTCAATGTACTCAGCGCTGGCTGCAGCCTACCACGAGACATTCTCTGGCACCGACCCCTTTCCTGAGCTGGCTGCCAATGAGCAGATGGCTCTGGTCGCAGGTATCGCAGATAATTCAGTAGCAGTCCGGCTTGGAGCTTATCTGGCAGAGTTACTCAATCATGATCGTCAGCCGGTGGGCGACACGAACGGTTTAGCTAATAAATCGCCCGTGACCGTAGGTGTCACGGTTGGCCTGCCTCAGGATGCCCGGGAGTTCGATCGATATCAGCATCTGGCCGCTCGCGCGGCGTTAGCTGCAACCCGAGGCGCCACTCCGAGCCATGCAGTGGGATATCGCGGGCCGCTGGTTCGCTACCGGGGGGCGGGAATTCTGGCCGCGACATTGAATGAACTCGAATCGGGATGTGGCTGCGACATAGCAGCCATTTCAGACAATGCCCCTACGGACAATGGTGGGGCAATGGGCCAAAAACGACGCTGGAAGCTCCCGCGTCCTGAGGTCGCACTCTGCATTGCTGACTTACGCCAGCGTTGGCAGATGTTTGAAAAGCAGGGCAGGGCTTTTGGCCTTATCAGTTTGTGTTTGGATGGTATCTGTGACGTCAGTAATACTCCAAAAAATGCCGCCCTCATCGCCCACGTATTGAATACGACCAGCGAGTTTTTGACCCGCAGGCAACACCGCGTTGGCTCAGCTTCATATTATTTAGGCCACGGTGAATACGCATTGTTGGTTCCGGGCCTGGATCCCGAAGAAGCAGATGTTATGGCGTCAATGCTGCACCGGGACCTACTGGATAAATTGATAGAGCAATTGCCGCAGGAGTCACCACTGTCTATAGCTCTGGGCCTGGGTGTCACGACAGCAACCCAAGATAAACTCAGCGATTCTCTGGCCCAGCTGGCCCAGGAGTGCGACCTTTACCGGGCCGTTAATACGATAGACGTCTGTGAAGGCGTCGACAGTCAACCCGTCTTAGCCATCAGGTCTGGAGGAACTCCGCCAGAGCTGGTTGCTGTGCCAAATAACCCCGCTCACCGAAAGGAATATCGAGCGTTACCCGATACGGAGACCACCTAAAAATTGAGGGAATTTGTGGCGCTAACCGACTGGGAAAGTCGGCTCTTAACCGCCATATGAAATTGCCCGCATGAGCAGTTAGTTAAAGGAATGAGTGGTCCGGTGGCAGGACGTCCTGCCGCATGGCTCCCCAACCTCATTTCCTCCCACCGTTGAGCGCATGGATGCGCTTTTTTTTAGTTATTACTGAAAAGAGTTAGCTTAAACAGAGTTTATTCCACCCGCAGTAAAAGGAGGTTTCGGGAAAACCCATACTCATTGCGCCATAAAAGGCGTTACTCGAACTTAGTGTAGTCGTGCGTTTTAGAAAGCATGTCCGAGCGATTGTTCTGGCGTAGCTCCCGGCTTCTTTCTCAGAGCTGCATTACTACATTTCACGACTCCTCCTTACTGGGCGCATGGATGCGCCCCTTTTTATTTCCAAACCGGTTATTAATCTTCGCTAACCGGAGCCTGTTAGGCATTGCTGCTGGTGTGCGTAATAGTTTTTAGTGACAGGCAATACACAGCGAGGCGATCTGGCCCACGGCAACACCGAACTCTAACGAGCTTAGATGGCCGCATGCTACCAAACGTCATTCGTGACTTTTACTACGTAAAAACCGCCATAGCCATCGGTGTACCAGATTTCTTTTCGTTCCGGAATAATGGCCGGTTGCGACATAGCCCAGTTGCTGGCTTCGAACACAGGAGTAACCCGTGGGTTTACCGGGGCGTTGAAATAAGCGATTTCTTTAGGGTTAAGAGGGTCTTCGATATCAAATATTCGCAACCCGGAAATAATCATGCTGCAGGCAACAATTTTAGGGTCAACCGGTTTAGACACGTTGCAGTAATGGCCTGCGTAGCCTTGCACCGGTAGCTGGGCACCGGGGTCGTTGGCAATGGCTGCGCGGTTTTCTGGTTCGTGTACTTCTAACCGCAGATCAGAGACTACAAACGGCGCTGTTTCGTCGCTGATATCGATAATTCGTCCTGCACCTACCACGTCACCGTGGGCAGTAACGCTGCCACCCTCGTTGGCTGAATATTCATCAATTTCCAACAGGTAGGGCTTGCCATCGCGGCTGAAGGGAATTGCGTTCTGCGGAATGGTTTGGTTGTCCCAGGAGAGCGACGCTATTTCCTGAACTTGTGGGTTAAACTGCCGCGCTTGCACTTCAGAAACATCGAGAATCAGCACGCCATTACCATTACCCGACGATGCATAGGCACGATTACCATCGGCGCTAATAGACACGCCATGGGCGGTAATGTTGCCGGTCCAGATTGGTACTGGCAGCATCGGGTTGGATATGTCTACCGCGGTCAGTGTCGGACTAGCCGGAGAGGCGGAATAAAATGTTTTGCCGTCAGGCGCCATGCCGCTTTCATGGCCAAGAAAACCGACCAGAGCAGAGGACTGTAAGGCCGGGTTTTTACAGTCCGACTTCAGGTCATAAACATCAACTATGCCCGGTGCAAAAGCCGCGTTGCCCAACACGGCAGCCAGTAAGCCGGCCTCTTGTGATAACACCATCGATTCATGCGGTGAGTTCATCGCCGGCGTTATTAGCCTGGCAGTAAGGGCAGGGTTGGCGGGGTCGCTCATATCCAGCACGTTTACCCCGACGTTCGCATCCAGAATATTGGTAGGAAATAGTAGCGTGGTGTCGTAGTACGCGCACTCACCACCCTGTGGGTCGATGTAGCGCTGAACTTTGAATCCGCCGACGGTGCCCGTAGCGTTAGGCACAGTATAGGAGCCGACCAGCTCAGTGTTGCAAGTGTAACCCTCAGCAGCGCGACCGCTTTCGTGTTCGGCCCGGCTGACCCGGCCCTGAATATCGTTCTCCGGCCGTGAACCGGGCCCGCATTTTGCTCTGGGTGTGGGCTCCGAGTTGGGGTTGGCAGTCGAGCCCCCTCCGGAGTTATCAGAGAATCCGGGGCTTTGTTGATCCGTGCCACTACAGGCCGCTAACCCTAGGGCCGCGGCGGCAATAACTGATGTCATCACAATGCTTTTCATGGTTTTCTCCTGCACCCGAATTCGCTTAGTTATTAAGGCGTTATTGATTATGGTTGCTAGTAGCGAATTTAATGGCGGTTAGTGTTCTTTGTAGAGTCATTATTTCTTTCGATTGTTCCAGCACGATTAGCTTCGCTAGTTGCTGCACTACTTTCAGCTGGGCATTGCCTCCGGCAAAACGCGCCATGGGTACTCCTCCCTGGTGGTGCGCCAGCATCAACTGTAGAAAATGCTGATCGCGTTTTATGCCCTCCAGGCTGCGGAGTTTTTCTAACTCCACCGTTGGTGCCAGGCCCGGCATGCCAGTTGGCGAGCTATCACAGTCGACCAAGTATTGCTGCAGCTCAGCGTCAAGCGGTTTCTGGCCCAACAGCATCCAATCCATTTGCAGCGGTTGTGGGTTCAGCGGCTTACCCCAGAGCTTTAACCAACCCTGCATTTCACCCAATTCATACAACTGATTGTAAGCAATTTTACGGGCTAGGTTAGTCAGCCGCGTTGGCCGTCCGTCCAGCATCAGCTGCGCCATTGTAATAGCCTGGCTGTGATGCGCTGCCATGGTCTGGGCAAAGCCGATATCTACCGGACTTGCTGTCGCCGGGTTCTCATCCGAACTACCTCCCAACCTATCGTGCAGGGCGAAGGTACCGGTTAGCGCACCAAGGCCGAAACAGATCAGCAGAAAAATTGCTGTAGGTTTTGTCATCCTCGATTCGCTTCCACAGTTGCTTCATACCTTGCACGGTTCGTTTAAGTGGCTAGCTAATAGCGCGATAGCCTCATTAATTAACCCTACTCTATAGAGCGCAGTCAGCGCGATTTTTTGCGCAGGACCCTGCGGCATTCAGCTGTTGCTACTGCGGTGTTAACCGCTTGCCGGACAGGCTACCGCGCGGCAAAAGCATCGTTTTATTACAAACCTTACTAATTGATAAGTAAATTGCTTGAGGGTACAGTTTACAATTAGTTGCAATGTCCCTTGGCCCGCACGGAAAGAGGCTTCGCTTTACGCTGACTGAGCACTTTGGGCTGCCTCTGGAGAGGTTGAACCATTGCGCGCCGTCGGTCTGACTTCCTGACAAACGCCCTGCGGGTAAAAAGTATGAATTTATCGAATGAAGCCTATGTTGAACGTGACCAAACTCAGTATTGGGGCAGAACTTGAGTGCAGGTTTGACAGCTGTTCATGGCAGTGATCCCGCCGGATTGTTTCACCGCTGCATCGAACAGAAAATCCCGCTTATGCTTTTAACCCCGGCCAGCACAGTGCCGTTGCAGCCGCGGCTCTCCATGCTGCTGGCTATTGCTTCCCGGGAAGCTTTTAGTGAAACCGGAATTTCACCGGAATTGGCTGCTGATCACAGAATGGCATTGGTCGGCGGTATTGCCGACGGCAGTGTTGGGCTTAGGTTAGGTGTTCGTCTAGCTCAATTGCTTAATGACGAATGTAGTTCCGGTGACCGTCTCGATCCGTCGGAAAGTGTGTTACAAACCAGCATTGGCGTAACGGTGGGCTACCCACAGGAAGACACTGAGTTTTCGCGGTATCGACACCTCGCTGCCCGAGCGGCGCTTTCTGCAAACGTTGGCGGTAAATTGAGCCAGGCAGTGCGCTTCCGGGGGCCGGGCGTGCTCGCTGCGACACTGAAACTGCTTGAGCGTGGATGCGGCAGTGAGCCGGGTCATGTTCCGCAGGTAGATCCGATGATAGACGAAGCGGTTCAAAGCTATCAACGACGCTGGAAACTGCCGCAACCACAAATTGCCCACTGTATTGCCGACCTACGTCAACGCTGGCTGCAGTTCGAAACGAAGGGACGGAGTGTCGGGCTGATTAGCCTGAGAATAGAAGGTCTTCGTGAGTGGCGAAGTACGCCGAAGAGCGCGGCGTTCGTTGCTCACGTACTGCATTTAAGTAATGAGTTTCTAATCCGCCGACAACATCGGGTTGGCTCTGCGCTGTATTACATCGATCATGGTGAATATGCACTGCTGGTGCCCGGTTTGGATTCGGGAGAGGCAGATGTAATTGCTTCGATGTTGCAGCAATCATTGCTGCAGAAATTGCAGGAGCAGCTTCCGTATGAGCCACCGTTATCGCTAACGCTTGGTCTCGGGGTCGCAACGACTACTCCGCAGAAACCGACTAAGTCGTTGGTGCAACTGGCTGATGACTGCGACCTATATCTTGCCGTGAACACCGTGGCTGTGTGTGAAGCTGTAGTCGGGGACCAAACTGACAGTGCAGGCGATTGTGGCTAATAAAATATCGCAGCTTTTATCGACGAATAGCATTAACGGAGACGACTACAATACAAGCGGTAATGGAATAGTGAAACCCGGTTCCCTAAGTCGGGGTGCAGCACTAAATTATCCGGAACATAGCAGGTGTATGGAGTTAAAAATCCACTGGCAGGCCGAATAAGCCTGCCTGACGATTTTACTAAGTGACTCCTCTTTATCGGGCGCATGGATGCGCCCTTTTTATATCGCTGCCTAAAATATGTTCGTTAGCAACCCGTTGAGCATGCGGTTAAAAGCTCCTTCATTTCCAACAAACGCCATATAACTGACGAGTGCTACATTCAGAAGCACCGTAAACCTAAAAGCGAACAGAAACTCTGACTTACTGGTTTTGTGGCGTAACCATCGTTGGGCG
>CAJQNE010000380.1 GCA_905479545.1 uncultured Gammaproteobacteria bacterium
GAAAGAGCTGTTTAAAACCAGCAAAGGAAAATATGTCGCGCCTGCGCCTATTGAAAATAAAATCACCAACCTCCCGGGCGTTGAGGCCGTTTGCGTCTCCGGTGCTAATCGCGAACAGCCGCACGCGCTAATTTTGGTAGACGCAGACTTCGCCAAAGGGCTACAGGATCAAGCCGCGAAAGACGCCTACGCAGCAGACCTCGAAGCCGGAATTAAAGGCATCAATACCTCGCTCGATCATCACGAAAGGTTAGCGTTCGGCGTAGTCGTTAAAGACCAGTGGACCATCGACAATGGCTACCTGACACCAACCATGAAAATGAAACGTAGCGTGGTGGAAGAGGCTTACCAGGGCAAGTCAGATGATTGGTACGGCGCCAAGAAAGCGATTATTTGGGAGTAGCTAGCGGCGGTCGGCTGTTTAATCAACTTGATGATGGCGACTGTGCAATAGCAATAAAAAACACCCATAAAAGAGTCCGCATTTGCGGACTTTTTTATGGGCGGTAGTCTCATGCGGTGGTGAGGATTTTGTAGGTGTGAAATCATTCGCATTGCTCATAGCCCCCGCCAGTGTGAATGAAGAGAGTGTCGCAAAAGTTAGGTCCCAACACAGAGCACCCCATAACCGTTTAGTCTGCGCCTGTCGAAGGCCCGTAGCATGCACTTCGACAGGCTCAGTGCGAACGGATTTTTTTCAATTCCAATGTTTACGTGAAAACTGAAGTACTCTAACAACATCCTCTGAATCCACACCGACAAAGGGTATCTCGCTGACGCTAAGCTACGTCCGCAACCCTGAAGGTCTCTACGTAGTGCCGTAGGTCGGATTAGGCCAAAGGCCGTAATCCGACAAACCGCTAGAGTTCAGCCGAATTAGCGAAGTCAAAATCCTTCAAAAGACATACGTGGTCGAACTGCTTGGTTTTCGCCATATGGCGCTTATCTGCGGTAACAAAGGTTGCACCTTCCACAATGGCGATCGCGTGATAAAAACTATCAAACCAGCTCGGGTAGCCGCTCTTTGTATGGCCAGCCCCAGCAATGCTCATTGCGGTTTCTAAGTACGGCTCAATGCGATTGATAAGTTGCAGGTTAATACTGCGCTGGCGTTGGATAAGCTGGCTGACAGTAACCAACGAAACGCCATAACGTTGCGCGGTGCCCATTACTTCATGCAGAAAAACATTCGGCGCAATCAGCTGCCAATGTTCAATTACCGAGGTCTCAATAAATCGAATAGCCTGAGAGCGATCTTTTTCATCCAGAAAAATTTTGTTGTAAACCGAGCTGTCCAGAACATAAGTAGGCACTGCCGTTACGACCGCACGGTTCGCTCAGCGCGAATTTTTCGTAATGTCTCTACCGAGTCTTCAGTTGCGCTAACGGGTTCTACAGATTTCAGCATGGCCAGAAAATCCGTCTCAGCCGTTTTCCCCAACGCCTCTTTAACCGCCTGCGCAATAAACGCCGACCGCTGCCGCTTCGGCACTTCACTCTCCAATGCCTGCCGAATATCTCTCGGCATAGTAATGGTGAGCTTTACCGTATCTTTTTGCTGTGTGGTTTGCATTGCCAAATACCGATAAAACTGTACGTATAGTTTAACACGGCGGATGGCTATAACTGTAGGTCGGATTAGGCCAAAGGTCGTAATCCGACAAGCCGTTAGTAATACTCTTTAATGTAGCCGTAAGCCCGCTCAAACAGCATTTGGTCTTTATGCAGTTTGTATTTCAGCAGCGCTTTACGCAGTGACTTTTGCACTTCGCGCTCACCCGCCGCGCTGGTTTGCCAGCCGGGGAAGCGTACTACCCGAACAATGGCATCAATGTCAGTAACAATGCGCTCTACTACGGCGGGCGTTTCTTCGGTTTTGAGTTCGAGGAATAACTCGGTGAGGGCTGCTTTTGGCGTTTTCTCTAGCAAATCATCGGCTAGCTGCTTTTCAGCGGCGACGGTTTCTTTGGCGATTTTGCAGAGTTCTTTTACAAACTCGATAGAGGTAATTAAGCCCAGCTCGGCTTTGTTACGTAGCTCTTCTAGCCGGTCACTCAAGGCTCTAAATACGGGCAGGTCGGCATGCTTTTTAAAGCGTTTCGCCAGCGCTTTCTCCAATTGCTTGGTTTGTTTCGGGTCGCCGCTGTTGAAGATGTTTTCGATTACATCCGCGTCGAGTACAAATTCATCCAAATCGTGCACAGTGCCAACGTGCATATGTTCGTGAATGAGTGCGGTGGTTTGGGCGCCGAGCGCCATCCAGAACATTTTGCCAATGTTATCGGAGGCCGGTTTTACTGAGGCATACACCTGCGCCAGCCATTTGTAGTCGGCGTTGTAAATATCGAGCAGGCGATCCGGCGAGAGTGATTCCCACAGTTTGGCCAGGTATTTAAAATCACGGGCGAAGGCGTCTTTCTTCTCGTCGCCCTTAATGGCTTCCTGAGCGGCGTCTAGCCCTTCAAAGCCTTCTACGGTGTGATCCACGCCGGGAAAGTGCGCCAGCGCATCAGCCATTGCCTGCGGCAGCTTGCCGCGTAGCTCAGCCAGGTTGCTAATGATCGTTTGTACGCTTTCTTCGTCAAATTCCAGCGCTTTGGCGGCGTTATCGAATACGCCGAAATAATCCACCACCCGGCCAAACGATTTATTTGGATAAAGCCGGTTAGTACGACAAATGGCCTGCAATAAGGTGTGGTCTTTTAGCGATTTGTCTAAGTACAGCGTTTGCAATATCGGCGCATCAAAGCCGGTGAGCAGCTTGGCGGTAACGATAATAAATTTCAGTTCGCTGGCGGCATCGTTGAATTCATCAACTATTTTTTCCTGCTCGCTCTTATCCACCGCCCACTGTTGCTTAAACTCAAAATCATCATTGGCGGTGGTAGAAATCACCACGCGGCTGGCTTCAACCGGCAGGTGCTTATCGAGCTGCTCTTTATACTGCACGCAGGCGTGGCGGTCGGGCGTAACTATCATGGCCTTAAAGCCATGCGGGGCGACTTTCTCTTGATAGTGCTTAGCAATATCGGCGACGATTTTTTCGACCCGTTCCGGCGCTTTCAGAAACGCCGACATTTTCGCGGATTTCTGGTTGAGCGCATCGGCTTCTTCGTCGGTGAGTGCGGCGGCTTCTTTGAATTCGGCAAAGGCTTTGTCGAGCGCTTCTTTATCCACGTGCACATCCACCAAACGCGGCTCAAAGTGCAGCGGCAGGGTGGCTTCGTCGCGAATAGAATCGTGGAAGGTGTAGCGGTCTAAATAGCCGCCGGGGTCGTTCTCACCGCCAAAGGCCCTGAAAGTATTTTTATCGGCTTTGTTTACCGGCGTGCCGGTTAGTCCGAACAGGAAAGCATTCGGCAGGGCGGCGCGCATCTGGCGGCCTAAATCGCCTTCCTGGGTGCGGTGGGCTTCATCTACCAGCACGATAATATTATCCCGCTGGTTCATATTCGGCGGTGCGTCGCGGAATTTATGAATCATCGAAATAATTATTTTGCGGGTATCGCGTTCCAGCAGCCGTTGCAGGTCTTCAATACTCTCGGTGCTTTCCACATTGGGCACATCGGCGGCGTTAAAGGTGCCGCTAATTTGTGTATCCAAATCGGTGCGGTCGACCAGCACAATAACGGTCGGACTTTTCAGCCGGGCTTCGCGACGCAGTTTTTGTGCGGCGAATACTATCAACAGCGATTTTCCCGAACCCTGAAAATGCCAAATCAGGCCTTTTTTGGTGTGGCCGTCGATTACCCGCTGCACAATTTTATTGGCACCTTGGTACTGCTGAAAACGCGGTATCACTTTTATGCGGCGTTTCTTTTTATCGGTGGTAAACAGCGAGAAGTTTTGCAGTATATCCAGCAGCCGTGCGGGTTTGAGTAAATCGCTTAGCTCGCTGCCGACATCGGCCAGGCCGACGCTTTTAGCCAGCGCATTATCTTCCACCCGCCACGGTGCCCAGAATTCCAGCGGGCAGCGAATAGCGCCATAGAACAGTTCTTTGCCTTCGGTAGCGAAGCTGAGAATATTCGGTACGAATAGCTGCGGCACGGCGTTTTCGTACACCGAGTGAATTTCATCAGCGCCATCCAACCAGCTAATGGAGGGGCGAATCGGTGTTTTGGCTTCGCCTACCACCACCGGAATGCCATTAATCAGCAGCACTACATCGGGTATTTTGGTTTCGCGGGCATGAATGCGGAACTGGTTGGTTACCCAATATTGGTTATTCGTCAGGTCATCAAAATCAATCAACCGCACCGGCACATGGCGATTGTTCTCGCCAAACGGCATGGTTTTATTGCCACTAAGCCACTGGAAAAATTCTTCATTGGCTTTTACCAAACCGACCTGATTCACCGAAATCAGAATGGCCCTCAGTTTGTAAATC
>CAJQNE010000381.1 GCA_905479545.1 uncultured Gammaproteobacteria bacterium
TACTGAGCCGCCGCCGGGTAAATCATAGTGGTTGCCATTTCAACGACCAGCTTGGCTTCCACTTCAATCGCCAGAATGTACTGCTCAGCGTAAACCTCATAACGGCTCTTCAGTTCGGCCGGGCTTAGCACACCGGTGCTCTTAAACAGCGCTTTAACTTCTTTGCTGTTCAGGTGCGGTAATGCATCAGCGGTGGTAGGAATGTTCAGTAGACCGTTCTTCTCAACCGCATCCGTGTGCCAGTCCTCTGAATAGCCATCACCACCGAATACCGCGTTGCCGTGGTCTTTCATCAGCTCTTGCAGAACTTCCAGAACGGCATCAGCTTTGTCGGCGCCTTTCTTCTTAAGCGCTTTTTCAAGTCTCTCAGCAATCCAGTTCAGCGAGTCGGCCAACATGGTGTTCATCGCCACCAGCGGACCAGAAACAGATGCCTGAGAACCTACTGCGCGGAATTCAAAACGGTTACCGGTAAAGGCAAACGGCGAGGTGCGGTTACGATCGCCCGGATCGCGCTTAAAGGCCAGAATCTGCGACAGACCCAGATCCATTTCGCCGCCACTCTTCGACTTTTTCACTTTACCGGCTTTAATGTCGTTAAACACGCCTTCCAGCTGGTCGCCCAGATAAACCGAAAGAATAGCCGGGGGCGCTTCGTTAGCACCCAAACGGTGATCGTTGCCTGCAGAAGCGATTACCGCCCGCAGCAATGGTCCATAAAGGTGCACGCCACGAATTACTGCACCACAAAAGAGCAAGAAATTGAGATTTTTCTCTGGGGTGTCGCCCGGATCCAGCAAGTTACCCTGCGTGGCATTACCGACTGACCAGTTGACGTGCTTGCCCGAGCCGTTAACTCCGGCGAAGGGCTTTTCATGCAACAGTGCGAGGAAGCCATGACGCTTAGCGGTAATTTTCATTACCGTCATCAGCAGCTGCTGATGGTCAGCAGCGACGTTGGCCGCTTCGAAGTACGGCGCAATTTCAAACTGACCGGGTGCTACTTCGTTGTGGTGGGTTTTGGCCGGAATACCGAGCTTGTATAGCTGGTCTTCAAAGTCCTGCATGAATACCTGAACACGCTCTGGAATTGCGCCGAAGTAGTGGTCGTCGAACTGCTGACCTTTCGGCGACGGCGCGCCAAATAGTGTGCGGCCTGCCAGTAGCAAATCCGGACGTGCAGCAGCAAAAGCAGAATCAACCAGGAAGTACTCCTGCTCGGCACCACAGCTAGAATTCAGCGTGGCCACTTCTTCTTCGCCCATCAACGACAGCACTTTCTGTGCGGCATCGTTCATGGCTGTATTCGAGCGCAGCAATGGCACTTTTTTATCCAGTGCTTCGCCGCTCCAGCTGATGAAAATACTAGGAATCATCAGGGTTGCACCGTTTACGGTGTCCATGATGTAAGCCGGGCTGGTAGGGTCCCAGGCGGTATAACCACGCGCCGCGTTGGTCATCCGCAGGCTACCATTCGGGAACGATGAACCATCCGGCTCGCCTTTAATCAGCAAGCTGCCGGTGAACTCATTAATCGCGTTGCCTTCAGGGCTGGTGATAATGAAACCGTCGTGCTTTTCGGCGGTGATGTTGGTCATCGGATAGAAGATGTGCGAGAAGAATTTCGCACCCTTGCCGATAGCCCACTCTTTCATCGCTGCAGCAACCACGTTGGCAACTTCGGTCGATAGCGGCTCACCGGTGAGGTAAGTCTTCTTCATGGCTTTGAAGGCATTCTTCGACAGCGACTCTTCCATCGTTGCCAGATTAAAAACGTTTGCGCCCCAGATCTGGCTCAGTTTTGCAGGCATTTCCAGCGCCTGTGGTACGCGGTTGTTAATGTCGTAAATAGCCTGTGTGCGGCTTTCGTTACCCATGAAGGTGTCCTCTGTATCGGCGTAAGTAGTGGTGAGATTCAGTAGTTCGTCGGGCTATAACAACCCCGGCGGAGCATACTAGCCCTATGCGCAGCAATGTTCCAAATTGGTGCAAAGTTATCGCACTGCAGTGGCGCAAACTGTGTGCTGTACAGAAGCAAAAGCTATGCCAGCTTTTTAGTGTTGTTCACAACACCACGCTGTCGCCAGCAGCATTAATACGGCAATTACTGTGCAACTGGCTGACAAACTGGCCGCCGGACGGGCTAATCCGTATTCTGCCGGGCTAGCCTATTACACAACGCCAACTCCCCATGAGCGAACTACCTGCTTGCCCCAGCTGCAATTCCGAATACGTGTACCAAGACGGCGCGCTGCTGATTTGCCCGGAATGCGCTCATGAATTTGCCAAAGATGGCGCTGAAGCCAGCGAGGAGAACAACACTATTCTTGATTCGGTGGGCAATACGCTGAACGATGGCGATAGCGTAACGGTGATCAAAGACCTCAAAGTAAAAGGCTCGTCACTGGTCGTGAAAGTTGGCACCAAGGTTAAAAACATTCGCCTGGTTGATGGCGATCACGATATCGACTGCAAAATTGATGGCATAGGCGCAATGAAACTCAAGTCGCAATTTGTTCGCAAAGCCTGAGACCGCGTTAAGAAGGTTCGCCAAGCGGTTTAGTGATAGCCCTCCCGTTTGTGAAAAACAGACCACTAAGCGCTTAAAGGGTTGCGTGGTGGCGCTGCAAATGGAACCATCGCCGACCTCATTCAGCAAAACGGCCTCTCAGGTCGCTCTATCACTTGCCGAAAACCCCAAAAATCCCCCCTGTCGCTGCCGATAACCCTGCTTTTTTTAACGCCGCCGCACGCGAAAGCCTGTTCTTTAGCGAGCCTTGGTTTAGCAACTTATTAGCCGGCGTGCCGGAGCTGGCTGCAAGCCCGGCGTGGTCGTTAACGCCATCCGCGATGTTGCCCATGCAACGCAGCGGCGACGGCAAACGCAGCCCGTTACAACTTACCGCTGTGCGTAACTATTACAGCTCGTTGTATGGCCCTATCGGCGATGTATACCGCGAGCAGGACAGTACCGCTGTACAGCAACTGGCCAGCAGCACGGTGCGGAAGTTTCCGCATACCGACGTCATTCAGCTCGACCCGCTCGCCGACGACTGGAGCACCACCGCGTTGGAAGCAGGCTTTCACAATGCCGGCTGGGCTACCCGGCGGTTCAACTGTTTCGGCAACTGGTATTTGCCCTGTGAAGGCATTGCCTGGGCTGATTATCTGGCAGAACGGCCAGGCCAGGTACGCAGCACGATTAAGCGCAAGGGCAAAAAATTTGCTGCGCTGGAAGGCGCGCGACTGCAAATGCTAATTGCTCCGCCAGTGGTAAGCGGCAGCCACAGTGGGGGCAACGATGGCGATAGCAACGAACAACCCCTGCCGCTAAGCGACGATCAAATCGACCAGGCGATTGCTGCCTGGACGCAGATATATAACGCCAGCTGGAAAAAGCCCGAACCCTACCCGGAATTCGTACCCGGCCTTATCCGTATGGCGGCCAAGCAGGGCTGGCTGCGCTTCGGCGTCGCCTGGCTCGGTGATGTACCTATCGCGGCACAAATCTGGATTACCCTGCACGGCAAAGCCAATATCTACAAACTCGCTTACGACGAGGAATATAAACAGCACGCCGCCGGCACCCTGCTCAGCGCCATGCTGTTTGAACATGCCCTCGATGTCGACGAAGTTAACGAAATCGATTACTTAACCGGCGATGACGGTTACAAACGCGACTGGATGACCGAACGCCGCGAACGTATCGGTCTGCTAGCGTTCAACCGTCAACGACCCTGGGGCATGGCGCAGTTCCTGAAGAACCGGTTCGGCGAAACATGGCAACGATTCAGACGCGGCTGAGGCACTAACCACGGGAACCCCCACCGTACGCCGCGCAAACGCTAGATTATTAGTTGGCCAGCTACCGCGATAACTGTGCTTCCGGTCACAAATCCGCGCCTGAATGCATAGATTCTCTGAAGAATTAACGGCTATCCCACTACGGTGCTGCAAAACCGCTTAAGCCGCTCTATTATTTGTTGCTCAATAGTTCAACTATAACAACGGCTTAAAAAGCCAGAGAGGCAGAAATGGTTCAGGGACAACCACTTCAGCGTAGCGCACTGCGCAGCAGAATTATTCACAGGCTGAGCGTGCTGGGCTTAACGGCATTATTTATGTCGTTATTG
>CAJQNE010000382.1 GCA_905479545.1 uncultured Gammaproteobacteria bacterium
GATCATGAGATATAACTGGCAGCAAGCTGACTGGCCGAATTTCAGCTTTGATTTATCAGGCATGGCGGCAGACCTGAAGCAGTATCAACGGCGGTTGGGCAGCCTGGAAGGGATGGCTGTTGGTCTGGACAGTTGCAGTGAAGCTGATGCTGTATTGGAAATTATGGTGCAGGAGGCGATTAGCAGCGCTGGTATTGAAGGCGAATTTTACAGCCGCGCCGATGTAGCCTCCTCAATACGAAACAACCTTGGCCTGAATAACCCTCAAGCTAGTGTGAAGAACAAAAATGCTGCGGGAATTAGCGAGCTAATGACAGCCGTGCGTGAGAGCTGGTTTGAGCTAATTTCCGAACCAATGCTGCTGAATTGGCATCGGCTTTTACTGGCGAATGCACCAAGAAACATTTCCGTCGGAGCATGGCGAACGCATAGCGAGTCAATGCAAATACTTTCCGGCGCTATCGGCAAAGAGAAAGTTCACTTTGAAGCGCCGCCTTCTGCGGCTGTTCCTGCTGAAATGGCCGCTTGGGTAACATGGTTCAATAACACTGCCCCCGATTCAACGCGGCCGATAGAGCATGCTCCCTTGCGTGCTGCTTTGGCGCATTTGTATTTTGAGAGCATTCACCCGTTCGAGGATGGTAACGGGCGGCTGGGTCGGGCGGTTGCAGAGAAAGCTTTGGCTCAAGATGCGGGCAGACCACTGCTTTTCAGTCTGTCAAAAGCGATACACCAGCATCGCAGTGACTACTATGCTGCGCTTCAGCAAGCCCAGCAGGGAAATGAAGTTACAGAATGGATTGAGTGGTTTCTGCAGATGTTATTGCTAGCTCAGCAAGGTGCTGCCGAGCAAATTGCTTTCACGTTGAGAAAAACCCGCTATCTCGATCAACACCGTCCGCAAATAAACTCCCGGCAGGAAAAGGCATTGCTAAGAATGCTGGCCGAAGGCCCGGGTGGTTTTGCTGGCGGAATGACCGCAAAAAAATACCGTGCCATCACCCGCGCTGCCCCGGCAACCAGCACCCGGGATTTAGCCAAGCTGGTAGAGATAGGCGCGCTCGAATCAACCGGAGCAGGGCGGGGGCGTAGTTATAATGTGGCGTTTTAATCAGTGGTTAGACACGTCGCTGCTTAGCGGCCCAAACTACGTGCGCTTTCACCGCTTCTTCGGCTCTTAAAAGCTCAACCGTATTGAGTGTGCGCCCCAACGTTTGCTCATTAAACTGCTTGTGAATGAACCGATGGCAGAGCGAACATAACCAAGCGCCACGCCGCCGCATTTCCTGCTTATCGAAGTTACGCTTAAACCACGGTTTGCCATGATTTTTTCGGGGGATCAGATGGTGAAACTGCAGTGCGACTTCGCGGCCGCAAAGTTCACAGTTTGTGCCCGGCTTTTTCGCCACGTTACCCGCAGCTGCTAGGCAGGTTCGTCGCGCAGGAAGGTGAGCTCGGTGGCGGTTGAGTGCTCTGCCGAGTAGTAATAGCCGGCGCTGTTAAAGCCTTCTAGCTGGCCCGCGTCAGTAAGCTTGTTGCGAATAATGTGTGAGGCCATCAATCCACGCGCTTTTTTGGCGTAGAAGCTGATGATTTTATAGTTGCCGTTTTTCAGGTCTTTAAATACCGGCGTAATTACCTGCGCATCGAGCTGCTTGGGTTTCACCGATTTGTAGTATTCATTCGAAGCGAGGTTAACCACTGTTTCGCTTTTTACTGATTTCAGCTGGGCGTTTACCGCATCAGTGATCTGATTGTCCCAAAATCCGTAAAGGTTTTTAGCGTCGCTGGCATCAGGAGCGAACTTGGTTCCCATTTCGAGTCGGTAGGGCTGCATTAAATCCAATGGGCGCAGTAGGCCGTATAGGCCAGAGAGAATTCTTAGGTGATCCTGCGCGAAATCAAAATCAGCGGCGCTAAAAGTCTCAGCTTCCAAGCCGCTATACACGTCGCCATTAAACGCCAGTACGGCGGGGCGGGCATTTTTTGTAGTAAACGGCGTGCTGAAGTCCGCGTAGCGCTGCCAGTTGAGTTCGCCTAGTTTCGGGCTGATTTTCATCAGTGCTGAAATATCGTCGGGCTTCAGCTCGCGCAGGTCGTCGATGAGTGTTTGCGACTGTTTGAGAAAGTCCGGCTGGCTATGCTTTTTAGTGGCGAGCGGCGATTCAAAGTCGAGGTTTTTGGCAGGTGAAATCAGAATTAGCATAGGGTGGTTACAGGGTAGGGGCGGTTGATGCGGTGGTCGTTAAACTGGAAATCAGCCTGTCATTGCCGCGCTACACTCGCAATGACAAGGTTTAACCACCGCTTCAGATAGGTTACTTAACGACGGTAAGTTTAACGCGTTCGCCGCTGTTTTGCTTAGCTCGCACTTTGGTTTTAGCCTTACCAGTGGTCTTCGGTTTTACGGCCTGAATTTTTGGAGCTTTTGACAACAAGTCTGAAACCAGGGTTTCGGGTAATTCGTCGCCATGAGTGAAAATTCCCCAGCTGACATTAATGCTCTCAAACAATTCCGCCAGACTGTCGCGCAGTTCGCCTTCGGGTGTTTCCACTTCTTCAGGTTGGCGTAGCCAGATGGCTTTTATCTGATCAGGAAATTCAGTGGCTACTTGCTGGTAAATTTCAGCATCATGCTCACCAAGGTCGCCAATAAGTACAAAATCGCGTTGCGGGTAGAGTTGCAGTAGCTCACGAATCGGCGGCGTTTTGTAACTATGCGCATCAACAAACATATTCATTATTGTGCGGTCGAATAGCCGCGCGTAGCGTAAGTGCAGACTGCCGCTGGGGAACTGTTTTTCAGCCATGAACTTACGTAGCGTCGGGTACAGCTGCCACGGTGTGCCAGACACATAGTGGAATGCTGCGCCCTGATTTTTCCAGTCCCGGTACCGCGAGGCCATGCCATCAACGGCTGCGTAGGGATTAATAAACGTGTTTGGGAACAGCTCTTTACGCTGCAAAATCCGACTCACTTTGATCGTATCGTCTATATCCGAAATGACCGTAACGCCGGTCGGCGGAATAAGTTGCACACGACCGGTGATTTTGCGTGAATCTCGGTCGGGCAGTTTGATAGATAGTTTTAGCTCGGTTTGGCCTTTTAGCAGTTTAGCCGGCAGTTGTACTGAACCCAGCACGTGGCCGTTTTTGCTAGTACGGCCAATACTGCGAATTTTTCCTTCGGCGGTGGTTATTGAAACGCGCACATCGCGGCCGCTGCGATCATTAGCCAGAAAAGGCCACAGCCGACCGCGATACCGAAGTAGTGTTTCCGGGTCAGCCCGGGGGTGCCGTTTGGCAAATAGCTGGCTCACCATCTGTCGTCGCCAACCTGAATCCAGACCTTCGTCGAATACCCAGGCATGCACCGGAATTGTCCAGCGGCGCTTGGTTTCGTCGAGATGGGCGCTGGTTTCGAATACCACTACGCGCTCATCCGGGCGGATGGCATGGAAGGCGTCTTCAATTCCTTCAGCCAGCCAGCTGGCGTTGCGGCTAACGCGACTTACCAGGCTAGGGGGCTTAATGGCGGAGAGCTTGTTCTTAAATGGATTCAGCATGGC
Source organism: uncultured Gammaproteobacteria bacterium (assembly GCA_905479545.1). Classification (GTDB taxonomy): domain Bacteria; phylum Pseudomonadota; class Gammaproteobacteria; order CAJQNE01; family CAJQNE01; genus CAJQNE01. The sequence goes on from CAJQNE010000382.1 coordinate 3,570, forward strand.
GCTATTGTGCGTTAACTATTCAAGACTCGCTATTACCGTTCGATTACAGCGGACGGGCGAGCCTGTTGGTGGTGGCTATTCGCTCAGGAAAGCGGCGCCGCAAGCGTGTAATCTACGCGGCTATTAGCGATCACGATTTACCCTGATTTTATGTCTGACCTGCCTGCCGCGCCCAGCTTCATACACCTTAGCGTTCACAGCGAATTTTCGTTGGTGGACAGTGTGGTGCGGGTGAAGCCGTTGGTAAAAGAGCTTAGCGCCCAAGGTGCACCGGCAGTGGCTCTGACTGACCACTGCAACCTGTTCGCGCTGGTGAAATTTTACGCCGCAGCGCAGGGTGCCGGTATAAAGCCGATTGTTGGCTGTGATTTGCGAGTTCAGTTCCCGGATGTGACCGAAACAACCAGCCTTACGCTGCTGTGCATAAACGATGCTGGCTATAAGAACCTCGCCCGGCTCATTAGTCGGGCTTACCAAGAAGGTCAAACGCTCGGTGAACCACAAATTGAAGCCGAATGGCTTACCGGCGCGACTGATGGCCTGATTGCTTTATCAGGCGCGCAACTGGGTGAACTAGGTAAGTTAGCAGCCGGAGGTAAGCCGGAGCTGCTGGAGCCGGCGATTGCCCGTTATCAGCAATGGTTCCCGCAGCGGTTCTACCTGGAAGTTCAGCGCTGTGACCGGCCAGGCGAAGAGGAGTGGATTACCCATGCAGTGCAGCTGGCAACTCAGCACCAACTGCCGCTGGTAGCGACCAACCCGGTGCGCTTCCTTAAAAGTGAATCGTTTGACGCGCACGAAGCCCGTGTTTGCATCCGGCAGAGTCGCACGCTTGATGATCCTCGCCGGCCTCGTGACTACAGCGACCAGCAATACCTGCGCTCGCCGGCAGAAATGGCCGAACTGTTTGACGATCTGCCATCGGCGTTGCAGAACACTGTGGAAATCGCTAAGCGTTGCAGCGTTGAGCTGAAACTTGGCACTTATTACCTGCCGGATTTCCCGCTCCCTGACGGCGTAACGATCGACGATTTCCTCCGGGCTGAGTCGCATAAAGGTTTAGAGGGCCGACTCGACCAACTGTTTGGCGAGAAAAAGGAAGAGCAGCGTCAGGAATACGTCGAGCGGCTCGATTTCGAACTGGATGTGATTATCCAGATGGGCTTCCCGGGGTATTTCTTAATCGTTGCTGACTTCATTAAGTGGGCCAAAGAAAACGATATACCGGTTGGTCCTGGTCGTGGTTCGGGTGCCGGTTCGCTGGTGGCATACGCGCTGCTGATTACCGACCTCGACCCACTCGAATACGATTTGCTGTTTGAGCGGTTTCTGAACCCGGAGCGGGTTTCCATGCCGGATTTCGATGTCGATTTCTGTATGGACAAGCGCGACCAGGTGATCGACTACGTCGCACGGAAATACGGTCGCGAGAAGGTCTCGCAGATTATTACCTACGGTACCATGGCCGCGAAAGCGGTAATTCGCGACGCTGGCCGGGTGCTGGCTCATCCCTTCGGTTTCGTTGACCGCGTAGCTAAGTTGATTCCGCCTGATTTAGGCATGACGCTGACTCAGGCGCTGGAAGATAGCGAAGAGCTAAAAGCGCTTTACGACAGCGATGAAGAAGTGACTGGCCTTATGGACCTGGCGTTAAGCCTGGAGGGCATCGCGCGGAACGCCGGTAAGCACGCCGGTGGCGTTGTTATTTCGCCGACGCCGCTGACTGACTTTACGGCGCTGTACTGCGAATCCGACGGTGGTTCGGTGGTAACGCAGTTTGATAAGGACGATGTCGAAAAAGTCGGCTTGGTTAAGTTTGACTTCCTTGGCCTGCGCACGCTCACCATTATCGACTGGGCGGTAAAAGATATTAACAAACGGCTGGTGGCGGAAGGCAACGAGTCGCTGGTGTTAGAGAAAATTCCGCTTACCGACAAGCCTACATTTGACTTGTTAAAAGCAGCGCAAACCACCGCGGTATTCCAGCTTGAGTCACGCGGCATGAAGGAGCTGATTAAGAAACTTCTGCCGGATAGCTTTGAAGACATTATTGCCTTGGTGGCGTTGTTCCGACCAGGCCCGTTGCAGTCGGGCATGGTGGACGACTTTATCAACCGTAAGCACGGTCGTGAGAAGGTCAGTTATCCGCATCCTGATTACGACATGCCGCAGTTAGAGCCGGTGTTAAAACCGACTTACGGCATTATTTTGTATCAGGAACAGGTGATGCAAATTGGTCAGGTGCTGTCGGGCTATACGCTCGGTGGCGCCGACATGTTGCGCCGGGCAATGGGTAAGAAAAAGCCTGAGGAAATGGCCAAGCAGCGGGAAATTTTCACTACCGGTGCAAGTGAGCAGGGGGTCGAAGAAGAAACCTCCAACCAGATTTTTGACCTGGTCGAAAAATTCGCCGGTTACGGTTTTAACAAATCGCACTCTGCCGCTTATGCGCTGCTGAGTTACCAAACGGCCTGGCTAAAATGCCATTACCCGTCGGAGTTTATGGCGGCAGTGCTTTCGGCTGATATGGACAACACTGAGAAAGTGGTTGGCCTGATTGACGAATGTCGCGAGATGAAGCTTAAGGTCGTGCCGCCGGATATTAACCGGTCGCTGCGGATGTTCTCGGTAGGCGAGAGTCTTGAGGTCGTTTATGGCTTGGGGGCGATTAAAGGCGTCGGTGCCAATGCCATTGAGGAAATTATTCTCAGCCGCGAAACCGACGGACCGTATCGGGACTTGCTTGATTTTTGCCAGCGGATGGATTTACGCAAAGCCAACAAGCGTGTGCTGGAAGCTCTTATTCGCGGTGGCGCGATGGATTCATTGGGGCTTACCCGTGCCACGTTAATGGCCCAGCTGCGCGACTGCATCAGCGCCGCCGACCAGACCAATAAAGCTAAAGAATCCGGCCAGAACGATATGTTCGGTGCTTTTGATGAGCCGGAAAATAACGACGCGACGTTAGATTTGGCGGTAGTGCCGGAATGGCCTGAACTCGAACGGCTGAAGCAAGAGAAAAGCAGCCTTGGTCTGTATCTCACGGGTCATCCGATTAATAGCTATAAAGAGGAGTTGTCGCAGTTTACTTTTGGCACGTTGAAGCGCCAGCTGGAAGCAGGCGATACCAAGCACGGCCGTAAAGAAGTGCTGATCGCCGGGCTGCTCATTGACGTTCGCGTTCGTGACGGCAAACGAGCAACGCTGATGCTCGATGACAATACCGGTCGAATGGAAGTAAACCTATTCAGTGAGTCGTACGAAGCTAACCGCGACAAACTCAAGGTCGACGAAGTATTGGTGATACGCGGCAATATGCGCTGGTCTGACTTTGCCGGTGCCAATACGGTAAGCGCTACCGAAGTGCTCACCATGGGCGAGGCGCGCACTCAGTTTGCCCGTCGGCTGATGATCCGCTGCAAAGCGGGCGAAGGCGAGGCGGCGAAACTTAATGGTGAGTTGCCAATGACGCTACGGGGCCAGCTGGAACCGTTTACGGGTGAAGGTGGTTGTCCGGTTTTCATCGATTACCAGAATGGCAATGCCAAGGCCCGTTTAGAGCTCGGCCGCGAATGGACGGTTAGGCCTGAGGAAGGTCTGGTTGCTGAGTTGCGGCAATTACTGGGTAAGGCTGCGGTGAAAGTTGTGTATTAGTTTAGCGTTACGTACGAAATTTTAATCCCGCACAGGTTTCTTAACAGGCCGATTGTATGCCCGAATCTCATAACCCGTTTACTGCCGCAACAGCTTTTTCTATGGGCTCAAATGAAGCCCATTTTTACGATTTGGATGCGGGGAGTGTAAGCGGCAAGCCGCGACTGCATTTTTATCACGCAAACAGCTATCCGTTTCCCTGTTATCGCGAGTTTCTGAGCCAGTTGGAGCCACACTTTTCGGTGTTTGGTTTAGCCTTGCGGCCGGCCTGGAATTTGACCGGTGAACCAACGCGGGGTCTGCGTTGGGGCAAGTACGCCGATGATCTAATCGCTTTTCTGGAGAGCCGCCAACAAGGGCCTGTCATCGGCGTTGGCCATTCTATTGGTGCCGCAACGACCATGATTGCGGCGGCGCGTCGACCTGATTTGTTTTCTAAATTGGTATTGATTGACCCGGTATTTTTACCCGGTATGCACACCGCGCTATTGGCGATGATGCCTTGGTTTCAGCAGAAAAAAACGCCAATGGTTAGGCGTGCGTTAGGTCGGCCGGATAGTTGGCAGAGCCCGCAGGAATGCATAGATTTTCACGCGAGTAAACGCGCCTACGCCAATTTTTCGCCCGAGGTTCTGCAGGATTTTGCCGACGGTGCTTTATTCCACCACCGTAAAAGTGATGAGTTTCGGCTGGCGTTTCCAAAGCGTTGGGAAGCACATGTTTATGCGACAGCGCCGGTGATATGGCCGACTCTACGTCGCTTGAAAACCCCTGCGCTGGGGATTCGCGGCGGTAAAACCGATGTGCTCAAAGAGTCTATGTGGCAACGCTGGCAGGGTATGCACCCCGAGCACTCGTTTACCCAACTCGACGAGCTAGGTCACCTGGCACCGCTTGAAGGGCCGGAGCTTACCGCGCAAACCGTACTCCGGTATTTGCAGTCATAGTTCGTTCGCTTCATATAAGTAGCTGATAATTATGAAAACTATTCTTTTGGGTAATGCGGGGGCGGGCAAGAGCACGCTGACTCGGAAGCTAGCGGAAAACGCCACAGCCTCAGTGCTGTCGTTGGATGAAGTCGCTTTCGAGAACAAAACCGCGACTCGCCGGCCGCTGGCTGACAGCGTTGCCGCCGTTCGTAATTTCACAGAAGCGAATGATAGCTGGGTTATCGAGGGCTGCTACGCCGATATCGTTGAAGCGGTACTGCCCGACTGTGAACAGCTGATTTTTCTGAACCCCGGAGTTGAGGTTTGTGTGGAGCATTGTCGTAACCGACCGTGGGAGCCGACTAAGTTCGCCAGCGCCGAAGAGCAGAATGCCAATCTTGAAAACCTGCTGGAATGGGTCAGAAGTTATGAGTCGCGACAGGATGAATACGGATTGCTACAGCACCACAAAGTTTTTGCTGGCTTTACAGGCAATAAGCGCGAATTTAATCACCCCAATGACTACCGCGCGATATAACGGTGGGCGAATTTGAGCTGATTCAGCGTTATTTCGCCAAGCATAGAACCCACCTGGCGGTGATTGGTATTGGAGATGATGCTGCGGTGCTTGAACCGTTGCCCAAGGGGCAGCAACAAGTCGTTTGCCTCGATACGCTCGTGACGGGTCGACATTTTTATGATGGAGCCGATGCCGCAGACGTCGGCTGGAAATCGTTGGCCGTTAACCTCTCTGACTTGGCGGCGATGGGCGCAACACCGCGCTGGTTTCAACTCGGCCTGACGCTACCGGATGCCGACGCAAGCTGGTTAGCTGGGTTTGCTAAAGGTTTATTCGAATGTGCTGAACAATACGGAGTGGCACTCATCGGTGGCGATACCACCCGCGGGCCGTTGAGTATTACCGTGCAAGCAGCAGGCAGTGTTCCTGCCGGTATGGCATTGCTGCGTAGCGGTGCAGCAGTAGGCGACGAGCTCTACGTTTCTGGCACGCTTGGTGGTGCTGCATTAGCTCTACTGCATGCCGAAGCCGATCAGCAGCCATTAAACCGACCGCAGCCACGCATGGCGCTGGGTGGCGCGCTGTTGGGCAAGGCGACTTCAGCGATAGATATTTCCGACGGTCTGTTGGCAGATTGCAGTCATGTGCTCGAACAGTCTGGCGTCGGAGCAACCCTGCGCTTGGGTAATGTGCCGCTGGCACCTGGTATTGACGAGTCGCAGCTGGAATTGGCGTTGGCAGGTGGCGATGACTATGAGCTATTGGTTACGCTGCCGCCGAATAGTGATATTGCTACGTTAGAAAAAATCGGTCAATGCGCTCTGACCAGAATCGGTACTATCGAAGCGGAAGTTGGCCTTCGCTGTGTGAGTGCCGACGGCGCACCGTATAATCCGGGAAAGCGCGGGTGGCAGCATTTCGGCAACTCGCAATAACCAGCAAACCAATACGATTTCCTAATTAAGCATGGCAAAACTTCCGACCCCCAGCTGGCAGCAGCTTTTTACTCAACCCGTGCATATGTTGGCGTTCGGCTTCGGTACTGGTCTTGCACCTAAAGCACCGGGCACGGTCGGCACCTTAGTGGGTATACCGTTCGCATTGCTGCTGATGCCTCTCGGTGCCGTGACTTACCTACTGGTTACCGCGTTCATGTTTCTCGTTGGTATCTGGATTTGTGACCGCAGTTCAAACTTGCTTGGCGTTCACGACCACGGCGGCATTGTCTGGGATGAAATAGTCGGTTATCTGGTGACGTTTGCACCGATATTGATTTGGCCGGATGAAGCAGGCTGGGACAAGTTGCCGTTATGGGCTTGGCTGGTAGTGGCGTTTTTCTGGTTTCGGGTTTTCGATATTCTGAAGCCATGGCCGATTAAACTGCTGGACAAGCACGTCGGTGGTGGTTTCGGCATTATGGTCGATGACTTATTGGCAGGTGTATTTGCCGCAGCGATATTCATGCTGCCGGTATTAATGGCTTAATCGATAGTGATAACTCTGTAGATGCTTGAGTACGCAGCGCTATTCGCTATAGCGCTAGTGGCCAACATTTTTTCTGCGCTGGCTGGTGGCGGGGCAGGCTTGCTGCAGTTTCCCGTGCTGTTATTCATGGGGCTGCCATACCCGGTTGCACTGGCAACCCACAAGGTCGCGTCAGTTGCACTTGGCTTGGGTGCCACGTCGCGTCATCTACAAAATGGCTCGCTAAACTGGCGTTTCGCGGCGTTCATTCTGGCTTGTGGTTTACCGGGTGTTGTCGCAGGCGCGTTACTGGTGCAGGGTGTCAATGAAGCAGCGGCCAGAATGGCGCTTGGCATATTAATGCTCGGCCTAGCCTGTTATTCCTTCTTCAGCCCCACCTTAGGCCAACACGCCGAGTCAAAAAATCGTAGCTTGGCGGGGTATCTTATTGGCGGTATCGGCCTCTTTATTATTGGCGTGTTAAACGGTTCTCTTACCGCCGGAACCGGGTTGTTTTGCACGATGCTGCTAGTCCGTTGGTTTGGCCTCGACTATAAACGTGCAACGGCCTACACCCTGGTATTGGTCGGGGTCTTCTGGAATGCCACAGGCGCCGTTACTCTCGGTTTTACAGGCGATATTAAATGGAGCTGGTTGCCGCCATTAATTGCCGGCGCATTGATCGGCGGCTATGTAGGAGCGCACATCGCGATAGAGCGTGGGAATAGTTTGATTAAGCGCAGTTATGAAGTTATTACGCTGCTGGTCGGCCTTAAGTTGGTGATTGGGTAACGGAGTGAGTTATGGCGGAAATTATCGGGCTTTATGCGGGAACCGTGCGGGCGCTGCCGCCGGAGGGCAAACCGACTGGCATTTATAAGTCATTGGTATCACAGGCCACTATAGAAACTGAAGGGCTGCTTGGCGATCATCAGGCCGATCGCGCTGTTCATGGCGGCCCTGAACAGGCCGTTCATCAGTACGCCCAAGCTAGCTACGCGGCGATCGTCGCTGAATTTCCGGCGCTGGCTGACACCGCAGTACCTGGCAGTATTGGTGAGAATGTTAGTGCCGCCGATATGACGGAAGGCACCGTTTATATCGGCGATACTTACCAGCTTGGCACGGTGCAGCTGCAGGTGTCGCAACCCCGTAGTCCTTGTTGGAAAATTAACCATCGCTTCGATGAGCCACGCCTGGCACGTTTTATCGCCGACAAGCGTCTGAACGGTTGGTATTATCGCGTTGTTAAGACAGGCAAGGTTGAGCTGGGCATGGAAATGACTCTGCTCAACCGGCCTTCCAGTGCGGTCTCGGTAGACGTATTTTTAGCCGTTATGCGGCAAAGCCGCCCGTCGTTAAGGGAGGTGGAGCGGCTGCAAAACTGCGAAGGGC
>CAJQNE010000383.1 GCA_905479545.1 uncultured Gammaproteobacteria bacterium
AACCGGCAAAGTCAGAGAAGCCAAGGTCACCCAGGGTGTACAGGCCAAATACTGAAGCGCCGTTCCAGGTCCAAGAACCTTCCATTGGGTAGATGAAGCCGGTCATTACGACGGCAAACAATAGGAATGCCCACAGCTTCATACGCTCAGCGACTGCACCAGAAACGATCGACATTGCGGTTGCAACGAATACCACCTGGAAGAAGAAGTCAGAGGCGCCTGAGTAGACAGAGTCGCCGTCAAAACCGGCTTCTTTAGAAGCTGCCAGAACGTCAGCGGTGAGGTTTTCGCCGCCAGCAATGCCTGACAAGAACAGGTCGCCGCCATACATAAAGTAGTAGCCGCAGACCATGTACATGGTGCAGGAAATGGCAAAAAGCGCGACGTTTTTGGTCAGAATTTCAGTGGTGTTTTTTGAACGGACTAAACCCGCTTCCAGCATGGCGAAGCCAGCGGCCATCCACATTACCAGTGCGCCACAGATCAAAAAGTAGAACGTGTCCATCGCGTACTGAAGTTCAAAGATATTTTCTTGCATGATTAGACTCCCTTAAGTCGTATCGTGTTCGGGCGCTTAAAGCGCTTCGGGGCCGGTTTCGCCGGTGCGGATGCGAACAGCCTGCTCAAGCTCGGTGACGAAGATTTTGCCGTCGCCGATTTTGCCGGTGTTGGCCGCTTTGCTGATGGCTTCAATGACCGAATCAACCTGGTCGGTATCAACCGCAATTTCCATTTTTACCTTCGGTAAAAAATCAACAACGTATTCAGCACCACGGTAGAGTTCGGTATGGCCTTTCTGGCGTCCGAAGCCTTTAACTTCCGCGACAGTCATGCCGTGAACGTTAATTTCCGAAAGTGCTTCCCGCACGTCTTCAAGCTTGAATGGCTTGATAACAGCAGTAATCAGTTTCATTTGTATCTCCTGCAAGTAATATGAAGTGGAGCTGCGTGAAATACGCTGCTTCGCGGATACCAGAGCATGATGTGTGCCAACTTTGTTGGTGATGAAGTTTTTATGGCTAATTGTCGAACTTCGTTTTCTAGCGCACTTAATAAGCGCAGTTATCGGCGTTGCAGCAGCAATAGCGGCAATAAATGCACCTAAATGGTGCGAAAGGAGATTGAATATGGCGGATATCCCGCAAAATTCCGGTTCTGCCGGTCGTGGCGACGCGCAAGCGGGCGCCCAAAATGGTGCGCCGTTGGAAAGCCTGCTCGATTCATTGCTGCAGCACCTGCCTGAACAGGTTCGTGGAATGCGCGATGAGCTGCAGAAAAACTTCCGGCCGGTGTTACAAAATCGCTTGAGTGAGTTGGATTTAGTAACTCGCGATGAGTTTGATGCCCAAAGTCGGATGTTGGCCCGAAGCCGCGCAAGGCTGAATTCTTTGCAGGCGGATCTAGAGCGGCTGGAAGAACAGCTATCGGCCAAGCCCGATTAGGGCTCTTTATAATCAGGCAACGACAGCGGTTGGCCAAGTGGAATTAACACCATGGGGCTAGCGACCGTTTATAGCCGGGCGCAGGTGGGGTTGGATGCGCCTTTGGTGACCGTCGAGGTGCATGTTGCCGGTGGCTTGCCGAGCATGAGCATTGTCGGTCTGCCCGAGGCTGCCGTCCGAGAGAGTAAAGACCGGGTACGCGCGGCGCTGCAAAATAACGGCTTCACAGTGCCACCCCGCCGTATCACCATTAATCTCGCGCCAGCGGACTTACCGAAAGAGGGCGGTCGTTTCGATTTACCCATTGCGATCGGGATTCTGGCGGCTACCGGCCAAATTCCGAACGACGGGCTGACTAAGCTTGAATTGCTCGGCGAACTTTCGCTGAGTGGCGAGTTGCGTGGCGTTACCGGTGTGTTGAACGCGGTATTAGCCAGCCGCGATAGCGAACGACAGCTCATCGTGCCGCGGAGCAATGGCGCGGAAGCGGCGTTAGTAAAAGGCACTGAGCCGTTGGTGGCAGAGAATCTGTTGTCGGTAACTGCGCAACTCTGCGGCGGCGATCGGCTCTCAAAAGCGCAGCCAGCCAAACCCGGAGCGGGTTCGCGGGTTCTGGACTTATCCGATGTGCGCGGGCAGGCCCATGCCCGCCGGGCGTTGGAAATAGCTGCGGCGGGGAATCACAATTTACTTTTTATTGGTCCTCCCGGTAGCGGTAAAAGCATGCTTGCCAGCCGGATGCCCGGAATTTTGCCGCCGCTTACGGAAGAGGAGGCTATTGCCAGCGCGGCGGTGCGGTCGGCGGCAGGTAAGCGTGTCGATGCAATCGATTGGAAAGTCCGGCCTTTCCGCTCACCGCATCATAGTGCCTCGGGTGTGGCGCTGGTGGGCGGGGGTAGCCAACCGCGGCCTGGTGAAATATCGCTGGCGCATCATGGTGTGTTGTTTCTCGACGAACTGCCCGAGTTTGACCGCAATGCATTGGAAGTTTTGCGCGAACCATTGGAAACCGGTGAAATACAAATTTCGCGGGCGGCCCGGAGTGTTTGTTATCCGGCAAACTTCCTATTGGTCGCTGCAATGAATCCTTGTCCTTGTGGCTCGGGCAAAGAGTGTCGCTGCACGGCGGAGCAAATCGCCCGCTATCGCGGCAAACTCTCGGGCCCATTGTTAGACCGGATTGATTTGCACGTTGAAGTACCCGCGGTGCCGGTGCGTGAGTTAACCAGTAAAGAGCTAGGCGAAGGCAGTGCGGCGGTGGCTAGTCGGGTATTGGCCTGTCGCAATGCGGCGTTGCAGCGTCAGAATAAGCCGAATGCACTGCTGGCTGCCGGCGAAGTTGACAAATTCTGTGCCTTGCAGCCCGCCGAACAGCAGCTCATTGAAACGGCTATCGATAAGCTAGGGTTATCAGCACGGGCCTATCACCGAATCTTGCGGGTGGCCCGTACCATTGCCGATTTAGCCGGTGCTGAGCAAATCGGCCGAGCGCATTTGTCGGAAGCGATTGGCTATCGAAAAATAGAGCGGCAGCCAGCCGGGCTTCAGTACTAGCGTAAAAATATCCCGAAGAGCGGTTGTCGGACCGGCAAAGTGTCGGCCTATCGCTGTGGGCACCATGAAGCTCCCTTTTCTACACTAAACGGGGTATGTACACCGTAGCGCTATGGAAACTACTGGTTGAGCCGTGCACACTTACTAGTAAGGATAACAATAATTACAAGCGCAGAGGCGCTGGATGATGAGAAGAATAATACCGGGTGTGGCGGTTGCGCTGCTGGTTCTGGGCATTGGCGCCGCAGTGGCGCCGCAGTGGCGCTTCGCTTGCCCGCTGTGCAAGACGTGCTAATGGATAGTGTGATTGAGCGGCAGGTGGCCAGCGCCCCATTGCAGCTGTTTGCTGATGACGCGTTGCGAGTTGTGCTTTGTGGAACTGGCTCACCGCTTCCTAGCATTAAAAGGGCAGGGCCCTGTGTAGCAATTATTGCTGGCGGAAAGTTTTATGTGGTCGATGCCGGAGTACGCAGCACGAATAACATTGGCTTGTTCCGACTGCCGGGTGATCGCATCGGCGGGGTATTCACTACGCATTACCACTCCGACCATATTGGCGACTTGGGCGAGCTGAATATGATTACCTGGGCGCAGGGCCGCGAAGAGCCATTGCGCGTGTTTGGCCCACCCGGTGTCCGGCGGGTGGTGGACGGCTTCAATCAAGTCTATGGATTAGATCGGGGCTACCGTACCGCGCGGTTTGGCACGAAGGGCGGAGTTGATCCGAATAGCGAGTTACAAGCACTGCCATTCAATGCCGATGCGCCAGCCGTTGTGCTTCAGGAAAATGGCCTGAAAGTGACTATGTTCCCGGTTGAGCATCAGCCGGGGGAGGTTGCGGTCGGTTACCGGTTTGACTACAGCGGCCGCTCAGTCGTTATCAGCGGTGACACGGTGAAATCCAGCAAGGTGATTGCTGCTGCCAAAGGCGCAGATGTATTGGTGCACGAAGCGATGGCGATGCATATTGTTGAACGAATGGAGGCTGCATTCGAAGGTATCGGTAACGACTCGGTAAGCACTATCCTGCACGACATTCGCGCTTTCCATACCAGCCCGGTTGAAGCCGCAGAGGTGGCGAATGAAGCGGGCGTGAAAGAGTTGGTGCTCAATCACCTGGTGCCGTCGCCACCGAATGCCGTAGCAGAACGGTTGTTCATGCGTGGTGTGAGTGATGTGCGTTCCAAGGGGGTAACGCTTGGGTATGATTGCCTAATGCTCACTTTGCCTGCCAACAGCGAGGAAATTAGCCAGCAGTGTCTGGCACGGCCCTAATGACAGAAAATCAGAACGCCAAACCCTTATTAGAAGTACGCCAAAGCCTTGAACAGCTAATTCATGACCCGAAAGTGCCTGCTGCGGTGCGTTCGGCGCTAGAGCCTGAGTATCAACAGTTGGCGACCATGCTCGATAAGCTGGAAAAAGAGCATGTGCACATCGCTGTTTTTGGCCGGGTGTCGGTGGGGAAATCGTCGTTGCTCAATGCGCTGATTGGCGAGCCGCGATTTGCTGTATCGGCGCTGCATGGCAAAACAGTTGAAGCTGAAATGAGCGGCCCTGTTAGTAAGACAGCCGCGACGCAAGGTGGGGGTTTAACTACCGAAGACGGCACGCCCGAAACCGCTGCAGATGGCCAGGTATTTTTCATTGACACGCCCGGTATTGATGAAATTGACGGTGAAACCCGTGAGCAGCAGGCCCGTGATGTAGCCGCACGAGCTGATCTGCTGTTATTTGTGGTGGAAGCCGACCCTACTGCGGTGGAGCTAACAGCGTTAAGGGGTCTGCTTGCCGCTGGCCGCCCGTTGCTGGTAGTGCTGAACAAAGCTGACCGCTACACCCGCGACGAGCAACAAAAGTTGCTGGCAGAGTTGCGGGAGCACTGTAATCGCGAGTTAAAAGGCATGGTAGCCGATAAAAATATCGTGCTGACTAGTGCCAGCCCTGCCGAGCGGCTTTACGTTACGGTGAATGATAACGGTGCCGAAGTTGAAGAAATGCGCCAGCCGCCGCCACAAATTACTGAGTTGCGTGATCGGCTGTGGAGCATTCTGGAAACCGAAGGTAAGTCGCTTTGTGCGCTGAATGCCGGTTTGTTTGCCGGTCAGGTTTCCGATGAAGTTGCCCGGCGAATTGTCGCCATTAAGTCTGATGTGGCGACCAGCATTATTAATCGCTACTGCCTTGCCAAAGGCGTAGCGGTTGCCCTAAACCCGGTGCCGCTGGCGGACTTGGCCGCGGCCGCGGCACTGGACGTGACGATGGTGTACCACCTCAGCCGCGTATATGGCCTGCCATTAACCCGCAGCGAAGCCGGTGGCTTAGTTCGGGTTATTTTTGCCCAACTGGCATTGCTGATGGGCACGGTATGGGTAATGCACCTCGCCTCCAGTGCGTTAAAAACGTTATCAGCAGGGCTCTCTACAGCCATCACGGCTGCGGGTCAGGGCGCGGTAGCTTGGTATGCAACCTATGTGGTCGGTGCTGCGGCACGGCGCTATCTGGAAAACGGTGCTTCCTGGGGCAACGAAGGACCAAAACGGGCGGTGCAGCAGATTCTGGATAGCATTGACCGGGATTCTGTACTGGGTGAGGCAAGGGCTGAGTTGAAGGGCTTGCTGAAGAAGCAAAAGAAAGCCCGGGGTTAGATTCTCAGCAACTGTTGGTCGAAGCGACCGGCATTACACGGCGAAAGGTTCGTGCGCTGGGCCATAGAAATGGCGGCGTTAGCGCTGCCATTGGAGAAGGTCGCTCAAGGTTTGCTTTCTGAAGCGCCAGAGCCACCCAATAGCTTGGTAGTCTCGCTATAATCGCCGCCACCAAACTCATAATAAATGGCTACCCTATGCCCAGTATTCGCTCGTATTTAATTAAACCTTCGCTTCGGCTAATCGGCAAAGGCTTGTCGCCGAAACGTAGTGTTGAAAAACAACGAGCGTTTTTTGAGCAAGTCACTCGCACGTCCATGCCGGTGCGTGGCACGCAGGTTGAGCAGCGCGCTTTGCCGCAGTGTTCAGCCGAATGGCTTATGCCTCAGGGCTTTACGGGCAGCGACCATGTGTTGCTGTACCTGCATGGCGGTGGCTATGTGGTGGGTACGCCTAAATCCTACCGCGGCATTACGTCCAACTACGCCAGACATCTGAACTGTCCGGTGCTGGTACCGCATTACCGACTCGCACCGGAGCAGCCATATCCGGCAGCGCTTGATGACGCTTATGACGCCTGGCAGTACCTACTGCAGAGCGGTTATAAACCAGAGCAGATATTGCTTGCCGGCGATTCGGCCGGTGGCGGCCTGAGCACGGCGCTGTTGCTGAAGTTGCGGGACGCCGGTGAACCGATGCCTGCAGCCGCGTTCATCATTTCGCCGCTGCTGGATCTCACCTTTACCGGCGACTCTTTCGTCGCTCGCGAAAAGCGTGAACCGTTACTGCGAACCGATTGGTTGCAATGGGGTGCTGCCGCCTACGCTGGCAACACTGATCCAAAAACAGCCTATCTCTCGCCGGTATTTAGCGAGCCCACCGGCTTGCCGCCGCTACTGATTCACGTCGGTACCGAAGAAGTGCTGTACGACGACTCCGTGCGGTTTGCCGCGCTGGCAAAAAAAGTCGGCGTGGAAGTGCAGCTGGAAGAATGGCCCGGCATGTGGCACGACTGGCATACCTTCGCCGCAGTGCTGCCCGAGGCGCGACAGGCTGTTAAGGCGAGTAGTCGATGGTTATTGGAGCAGCTAGCTAATTACTCACAGTAGCTTTTACTCCGGGTTTTTCGGCGCCATTGCAATGAAATCGTAACTGCCGATAGCGTGTTCGTCGTGTGACACGGCAATATATAAATGTTTGGCGAAAGTTACATCACGGGCCTGATTGGCGGGCACATCGATATCTTTTCGGCTGATATTATCAGGACGAACCGTTACTTCGTCTTTTCCTGTGTTACTGACCCGGTAAATTACCTTGTGCCCTAGCCCTTCGATGTCAACTATTTTCTCTGACACATGATGGTTACGCGGGTGGATATCGAAACGCCCGCTCGGTGGCCGTTTAGAATTGCTACTTGTTGACATCGATAATTCTCCTTATCAATTCACAGAAAGCGGTTACTTGAGCCGAAACATATTGATATGGACCTAAACTTACGCGGTTCTATCACTTCGTGTGAGTTATTGGGTGGCGGCCCAGCCGTACCGATAGGGCAAAGCTCAACAAACAAAACGCGAAAAACAGCGAGAAGCCCCACTGCAATTCGCTGCCGTTGGTAGTGAGCACCTGCAACGCGGCATTGTCTTGTGCGAGCGGCAGTAGTTGCCGGTCGATGACGCCGGAAAAGCCGAGAAAGGTCATAAACAGGGCGACGACGAACACATCAGCCAGCGACCACTTGCTGCTTTTCAGGGCGAAAAATTCGCTCACGCGGTTCATTGGTTTGCCAAATGCCAGCCAGGCGCTGGCGATGAGCTTGATCAGTGGGAAAATTACGCTGAACATCACAACCAGCACCGCGACTAAGGCCAGCTGAAATTCATCGGATTGCAGCAGCAACACGGCTACATCAGCAATGCTTTTGTTTTGATAAAAAAGTATCTGATTACTAAAGCTCAGGGAGTCTCCCAATAACGCGACATTCAGTTGGCTAATCTGCGCCTCAATGCTCAGCATCGGCGCAGCTACGCCGCCAATGAGTAAGGCAACGCAGGCAATGATGGGCGGCACTATTTGCCAACGGTGCAGCGCAGTAAATAGCGATAAGAGAACCGCGGCTATAGATAGCATCAACAGCGCGATAGCCTTTGGCCGCACGCTCTTTTCTGCAGCGGCTATCGCGGCCCGTAGTTCGCTCTGGCAGCTGTCGCCCAAGCACTGGTTACGCTGCTCTATCGCCACAATGGCTGCCCGGTTAATCGGTGCAAAACTGGTGGCGATAACACCGCTGATTTGCTGCTGAATAAACTCGGCTAAATGGCTTTGGCCATTCGGGTCGGCAAGTTGGCGGCTCAAGCGGTGCGCGAGTAGTGGCACTTGTTGTTCGAATTGGCCAAGGCAAAATTCGACCCCCATTCGCTGAAAGCCTCCGCCAAGCGAGCCGAACAGGCCGCCTTGGTCGTTAGCGGGCATTTCGGCTTCAACGGTTTTGCGGGCCTCGTTGATTACCTGATAGAGCAATCCACCAACCGCTTCACGGGCTTCAGCGATATCCGTCGCTGACCAGCTTTTGCCGCTTAGCCGACGTTCTACTAGGTCGCCAATTTGGGTCGACCAGTCAGACGGGTTCAGCAAGCCATAGCGAGCATGGTTCAGCTCGGCTAAATCGACTTCCAGTCGCTGCTGCGCTTTCATCTCGACCGTGACTACGAGGCTGAGTACAAGTGCGAGGAGGGCCAGCGGCCAAAGCAGCCACTGCAACTTGTTCCGGGTGGTTTCAGGGGTGTTAGTCATAGAGCGGGACAGATGAATGTTGATGAGACGAGAGGCTGTTAGTCAGTGAAGTTAAACTTAATCGACAGCCCGCTTAGCGAGCGGTAAGAATATAACCTGTCTAAAAGCAGTTCGTAAAAATACAGCAATATGCAGCGGAAGTTTTGCTCTGCGCAGCACGCCCCGCAATCGGGTAGGCTCACGATAACAACAACAGGGGAGTAGTGCGGTGTTAACGGTGCTAGTAAATTTCGGCTACGGAATGATGCTATTCGCGCTGCTGGCGCGCGATGTGCTGTGGCTGCGCACCATTCTGATCGTCGGGCAAGGGGCCTTGTGCGTCTACTGCGTGCTAAGCGGTACATACAATATTGCTGCGTGGAATGCTGTATTTGTGGTGATCAATTCGGTGCGGGCAGCACAAATTCTTCGCGAGCGGAGGCCGGTGAAACTTGCCGAGCCGCTGGCTCAGCTGCATAAGCAGCGCTTCTCGGCAATGCAGCCCGCTGAGTTTCAGATTTTCTGGCAACGCGGCAGTAGTCGGTTACTGCATGATGAAATATTACTGTTTCAGGGGCAGAAAAATGCTGACCTGTACTGCGTGGTAGAGGGGGAGATGGAAGTCGATATTGATGGTCGTGATGTCGCACACCTACCGACAGGTAGCTTGCTCGGCGAAATGAGCCTGCTGACCGGTGATGTAATTTCCGCTGACGTGCGTTCGATTGGCGATGCCACCGTGCACTGTTGGAGCGCCGAGGTGTTGGCCGACTTGCAGCGACGTAATCCACCCAAATGGGAGCAATTGAAAAGCGTGATCGGCGGTGATTTGGTTGAGAAAATTAAGCGGGCTTCAAAAGTAGCTGAATAGCTACTTCAGGCTGTTCGGTAGGCCGGGCGGATTTTGACCGACCGATTGGTATGCTGTAAAAATGTGAGCATTGTTTATTCATTGCACTTCAGGTCGGCTGTTGTTATGTCAGATACCACCTCTTTTTCGGCGATGTTAGCCGCCGTTGAGCCCAAGCCGAACCGTGGCCACGGCTTTTATGTCGCCAAAGTCACCGAGGACTGGCAGCAAGGCCGCGCCGGGTTCGGCGGTCTTATGGCGGCACTGGCAACTAACGCGCTACGCCAGGAAATGGCCCGGTTGCACAAAGCTGATGAATCGCTGCAGCTGAATAGCCGTGCGCTCCGGGCCATGATGACCGCGTTCGTTGGCCCGCCGGCTGTGGGCGAGGTTGATATTCAGGTGAGCATTTTACGCTCCGGCCGCTCTGCTACCTGGGCGGAGGCTCGCATAACCCAGAACAGCTCTGTCTGCACCACGATAACGGCTTGCTTTGGCGGCAGTCGTGAATCGGCGGTTACTATTAGCCCGCCTGATCGTGTGGTCGTCAGAACCCCCGAAGAATCGGCGGAATTTCCGTTTATACCCGGTGTAATGCCGAACTTTACCCAGCACTATGAAATGCGTTGGGCGGTGGGCGGCATGCCGATGAGTGGCAGCAAAGAGGCAAAGGTGGGTGCTTGGGTTCGTTATCGGGGCGAAGAGCAGTTTAACGAGGAGCATCTTGTCGCGATGATGGACGTACTGCCCCCGGCGGTATTACCAATGCTGACCGAAATGAAGCCTATTAGCTCGCTTACCTGGCACTTGGAGCTGCTCAGCGATTTAACCGCTGACGACGCCAGTGATGCGGAAGGTTTTTGGTATTTTGATGTTGAAGCCACGGCTACGGCTGACGGTTATTCTCAACAGCAAGCGACCTTGTATACGCCGTCAGGAAGGGCTATTGCATACAGCCAGCAGTCGATAGCGGTGTTTGGGTAACCCGGGGAAAATTGCTACAGCGAAGCAGCACTTAGGTAGCGCTAATCTTCTAAGGCACTCAACCGTCGCGCTCATCCTGAGCTCCCGCCATATATACAATTTCCTGTAATTTAAGGACGAGCCACGGTGCATGTTGACCGGTTAAATGGCGACTCCCACATCGCCAGCGCAGCTTAGCTCAGGCCTGCCATTCCGAATGTAAAGAATCTTGCCGTAATACGGGGTCATTGCGGTGCTATGGCAGCTCCGGAACCGGCTTGCCCTTCAGGAGGTAAAATTCACTGCGCCACGCTACAAACCGACCTTGTTCCAGCGAAGTACGAATTTCGCGCATCAGCTGCTGATAGTAGTGCAGGTTGTGGATGGTATTGAGCCGCCCGCCGAGCATTTCGTTGCAGGTAAACAGGTGGCGGAGGTAGGCGCGGGAGTAGTTTTGGCAGGTGTAGCAGCCGCATTCCGGGTCTAGTGGTTGGGTGTCGTCGCGATTCGCAGAGTTGCGAATTTTGACGACGCCGCTGCGCACAAACAGGTGGCCGTTGCGGGCATTGCGGGTGGGCATTACGCAATCAAACATATCGACGCCGCGGGCAACCGCTTCGACAATATCTTCTGGTTTGCCGACGCCCATAAGGTAGTGAGGTTTGTCGGCAGGCATTTCCGGCGCAAGATTGTTCAGGACTTTAGTTCGGTCCTCTTCCGGCTCACCGACCGACAGGCCGCCAATCGCGTAACCATCAAAACCTACTTCCTGCAGACCATCGAGTGATTGCTGGCGCAAGCCTTGGTGCATGCCGCCCTGAATAATGCCGAATAGCGCTGCCGGGTTACCGTCATGGGCGCGTTTCGAGCGATCAGCCCAGCGCAGGCTCAGCTGCATCGATTCGCGAGCGGTTTTTTCGTCGGCAGGGTACGGCGTGCACTCGTCAAAGATCATCACGATGTCGCTACCCAGCTCGCGCTGCACCCGCATCGAGCTTTCCGGGCTTAGCTCAACCGGCGAGCCGTTAATCGGCGATTTAAACGTCACACCATCTTCAGTAATTTTGCGGAGGTCGGCTAGGCTAAACACCTGAAAACCACCTGAGTCGGTCAGAATCGGGCCCTGCCAGTTCATAAAGTCGTGCAGATCGCCATGCTTCTGAATAATCTCTGTGCCAGGCCGTAGCATCAGGTGGAAGGTATTGCCGAGCAGTATCTGCGCGCCGCCCGCAGCAACTTCTTCGGGTGTCAGCGACTTAACCGTGCCGTAGGTACCGACCGGCATAAAGGCAGGCGTGTCGATACGGCCACGGGGCAAATTCAGCTCGCCGCGCCGGGCAAAACCTTCGCTGTGGCTTACCTTAAAACTTAATGCGTCGGTTGAGGGTTTATCGGTCACGCGGGTACATCCTGAGAAGCATTGAGGTTACGGCTAATAAAGATCGCATCGCCGTAACTAAAAAATCGGTACTGCTGCGAAATGGCATGCTGATAGGCCGCTAAGGTCTGTTGATAACCCGCAAAGGCCGATACCAGCATGAGTAGCGTCGATTCCGGCAAGTGGAAGTTAGTCACCATCGCATCGATCACGTTGTACTGATAACCGGGGGTTATAAATAGTTGGGTGTCACCGCTAAATGGTGCCAAAGTGCCGCTGCGTGCTGCCGTTTCCAGTGAACGCACTGCAGTGGTGCCAACCGCAACAATGCGGCCACCAGTGGCTTTAGTTTCGTTGATCGCCTGCACGGTAGCGTCGTCGACACACAGCCATTCCGCGTGCATCACATGTTCTTCCACCGTTTCCGCCCGCATCGGCTGGAAGGTGCCCGCGCCAACGTGCAGCGTTACGAACGCTGATTTCACGCCTTTCGCTGCCAGCTCCGCCAGCATATTGTCGGTGAAGTGTAAGCCCGCGGTGG
>CAJQNE010000384.1 GCA_905479545.1 uncultured Gammaproteobacteria bacterium
TGAGCGCGGCCTTGTTCCTGGATCATTTTTGATAGTTTGCTGTTGTAACAGCAGTAGCTGCGGGCTCGTTGCACACAGCCGATAAATTCCCATCGCTCTTTGCAATAACTACCCACGTAGACGCAATAATCGCTATCAACAAGCTGGGCAGTTTTTTGGTCGTTGTCACTGCATTGGTTGCCGAATAACTCGAAATTGTTGGACTCTTCTTTGTATTCCTGTTGCCGTTTCTCGCCATCAGCGCCCACTGTGTCCTGTAGACGGCCAACACGATTGATGCAGCAGTTTTGGCCTTGGGTTTGGGTGCCTTGCTTACGGCACTGCCCAGGCTTACCACCAAATATGGAGACATGGCCGTTGCACTCTCCAGCTGTCACAGTCCCTTCGCCGGCCGGCGGTGTGGGAATATCAGTGTCAGTGGTGACAACACCGGACTGCTCAAAACACGGATTCGCCGAGCAATACCGAGTGCCAGAGCCATCGTCTAAGCAAGCCGCTGCTTCATCGGCGGGACAGGTAAACTCCGTGGCTGGCTGCCCGGTAGCAGGATCAATCACCGACTCGCTGCTGCAGGGTTCTCGTTCTAGTGGGCATAGCTCGCCATCGGCGTAGCTGTCGCAGGACTCAATCTCGCCTTCACCTGCATAATCGCCATCACTGTTGGTGTCTGCGACACATAGGCAATCGTTGCCACAATAGTTGGTCGTTGGTGAAGCGGCGATTGGCGCTGCCCACAACGAGAGTAGAAGGGTGGTTATTGCTATTCTCATGGTATGCACTTTGAGTCCTGACTCATCATTCGCACCGTGGCCATAATCGACGCCGCATCATTAAAATTGTTATCACAGTTACAGGGTTCAACTAGTTCATCTCCTGTAACTAACGGACACACGTTTTTGGTTGTGCCGGTACATTCGTAGTAGTTGTAATCCCAGGCAGTTCCTGTGTTGTTCTGTTCAGAACTTGCGCCGCTTTCAGTAACAAACGCTCCGGGCTGCCGGCGACGGGTTTTGCACATAGGGGTGCAGGCCACAGCGGTAGGGGCGAATTGGGGAGCAATCATGCTATGTGTCGTCACAACGCCGTTTTCGTCTACGCGATCGTCAGTAAACGAGCCGTCGTTGGCGTTATAGCTATTATGAACAGCCTGATAGCGATCAATGGCTATTTGACCGTCAAACGTTGTAGTACCAGTGTCGCAGGCGTAGACCCTTCTTTTTCCCCAAAACGGCCGTTCGACTTCGCCATAGTCACATTCTCCGTAAACGGGTTTGGATGACTGCAGAGGCTGTAAGCCAGTCGGTAGGAAACTACTAATGGTCTGAACGCCATCTACCCATTCATCGCGAATACGACAATCTTGGTCTTGATCGGGAACCTGGCAGTTGTCTTGAACAGCTTCATAGCCAATTTCACAGGCAGTGGGTTGGGTTTCTATGCGAATCTCGCCTGCACCCCGACCGGTTCCACCCACCGCTACCCGGTATTTAATGTCCACTCGGTTTTTAGATTTAAAAAGCGGTGTTAAATTCAGCTGAGGGCTATAGTCAAAATTTCTGGATCGTTCACAAAAGGGCGGTGAGCCAGTCGGAAGTGTCCAGTTTGCAGGATCAGCAAAAACCAGATTGTTATTCGCGATGATCTGAATCGAGTCATCGAAACGAATTCTTTGCTGCTCAACCGATACCAACAAATCAGGACGCATGATGCGAAATGACTGTTCTTCAGTGTAAATAGCGCAATTGAATAACCCCCAGCCAGAAGGACCACTCCAGTAGTTACCCCATTCAAACGACCGGCCTAAATGGAAGACGCGACAGTTGGAACCACATAAAGCGGTTGATCCTGTCGTCCTGCCTTGAAGCTCAATAATCTCTTCAAAGGTTATCTGGTTGGAAACTATCTGCCTCTCAATGGTGCATTCACGGATGGCAACCCCATGATTCTGTGCAACTGTCGATTCTTGGAGCCAGTAAAACTGGCTGTTGGGGTCTTGTGACTCTGCGACGCCTGCGGCTTGCAACTGGCTAGCGTCACCTGCGTATTGCTCGGGGCGGCTATCTGAGCGGCAGCCGGCCTCTTGTCCAAAAAAGGTTACCGTCGTGTTGTTTGGGTATTCCTGATTACCCAGGCTCAAGCGTGGCTGCTCACGCTGTAAAGCAATACCCACACCCACACCCACATCATCAAGGATCTTACGAGTGTTCTGTAAGGCGAGGTTGTTGCCACAACTGTCGTTGAAGCAGTAACACGCACCCAGGTCACGCATAAACACCGGCTCCAGTGAAACGTTTGGCCCATTGGCTTTCCACTGCAGATAGGCGCAGTTATCCATGGTTCCAGGATCACACTTGATGACACCGTTGTTGCAAACGGCGCCGAAGTCTCCGGTATGCGTAGCTGAACTGTCAGAAGTGCCGTCAAAATCAAGATCAACAAGCGTCGTGATTTGGGCAATGTCGCTCGTTGGTGTTAGTGATATCCCCACCGTCAAGAACGACGGGCTCGCCTCACATTCCAGCTTTACCGCGAAGTCAGCGCCGTCAACGGTTGAGACTGGCGCATCTGAGGCTAAACCCTCAAACGCGTTATCGTTCAGTTGCTCCGATGATCCAAAAGTATTGGAAACACCGCCCCATGCAGCAGCAGCTCTATCGGCTTCCGTGGCATAGCAGCCAACCGAGCCAACCGAGATAGTCAGAACGATCACCATATGAGCAATGCGGGCAATCATTAACTCGCCGCCATCGCGTCGATAGCAGCAAGAGGGTCTAGACCACTGCGACGCAGTTTCAAAAAATGGTTGTAGTCCTCGGGGGCAGACGAGTTCATCATGTACGTCCACCGGTCAACCGCTAATCGAATATTGCCAATGCCAAACGGTGTTTCAAGAAAGCCCTCAGAATAATTCGGGCTATTGTTTCTCGTGCCCTTAGCCAGCTCGAGCGATAGGCCTGATAGATCAACCGCGCCTTTCTCTGCTGCCTCGGCATAATCTCCCGACTGCAAATAAAACTTATAAGCACTATTGGCCTGAATAACTTTGCCGGCAACGCCGAAATTTAAGAGGTCTAACGGGCTTTGTGTGACGATGCCGGTAGATCCCCTGTACTTGCGTGCGCGGCGATAGGCTTCTTCGATAATGTCCGATATGACCGGATTGCTGCCGAGGTATTTCCAGGCTTCATCGAACAACATGAAGCGTTGCTCAGCTCTATCCGACAGGTATAAATCTTGGGTGATTAGGTTAATGACCTGCATGGCCATAACCTGGAAAAGCTCCTTGTCATTGAGTAGCTGCTCCATTTCCAGAACAACGAACTCATCTTTGGCAATATCTAGCGTACTTTTGCCATTGAAAAAATGGCCATAAGCACCCCTTGAAGTAAACTCGCCGAGGTTGAAGCCCATAATATGCGCCGCCTGAATGGCAGCCTCCAAATGCACGGTCTCGTCCGACGAACTGGTTTTTAGTTTGGGGTATTGCAGTAAAAATTCAGCTACATGGTCGATTCCCATCAAACCGCCATCACGGCTTATTGCAAACCGAACGGCCTCCCTCACCAAGGTAGTTTCAAGCTCACTGACGTTTGCCGTACCGGTATTGGAATAGACCATTGTCAGCACGATATTGGCGATCATGCTCAGATTTGCTTCGTCATTCTCTTGCTTTTCTTCGGCTGAATTTATGTTGGCGGTAACGGAGTGGAACGGGTTTATCACCAACGAATCGGCTTCCGCACCTATGTCGATAAAACGACCGCCCAGCACTGCTGCTTGCTTCTGGTAAGAGTAGCCAATATCGATAATCCGAACTTTTGAACCATGCCCGTAATAGTCATTTACCAGCTTATTGCAAATGAATGACTTACCAGCACCAGAGGTCGCGCAGACGAAGAAGTTGTAATTGTTTGAGCGTTTGTCAAACAGATCAACCGGCACCAAACCGCCTTTGCGGCCGACATATAACATGACCGGTTTTACCGGGCTGGATATATCGGCCTGCACTGGCAGCATCCTTGCTGCTGCAGCAGATGACATTGTGAGATTGCGATCCAGGGTTTGAACATTCTTATTGCCGGTATACAAACCAAAAGGCAGGCCAACAATAAATAAGGGCCGTGAAATATGCTGTTCACGCTGCATGGAGAAGCCTTGCTTGCTCCAGTTAGCCGATGCCCTGGCGATACCTTGATCCAGATTTTCCGGGTTTTTGCCGAACACCCAGTGAGTGAAAATAATATCGACGTAGCGGGCGTTCTCCATGTCGTTGGACACCCAGTCCAGCTCGTTTACGGTCCGGGCGAGATCTTTCGCGAAGCTGTCGGCTGCTTTCTGGCTCATCATTAAGTTGGTTTTTGACTTAATGGCTTCTCTGGTCGTTGAGAAGAACACCGTCGAGGTGAGTAAAAAGCGTTGTGATAATTGCGTCGCATCGTCAGAGCGGCCTTCGTAACCGCCGATGATTTTGTTCCAACGAAGCGTATCTATTTCAGCGTTGGGTGTTTGTACCGTAATACACCCCGCATATTGGTCACCGAAGCGTAAAACTTTGCCGTGTTGTTCAGTGCTAATTTTCGTGTCCGCACGAATAATCTGACGACGAATCGGCGTGTTGTCGTCATAGGCGTTCGCCGTAGCAGTCTCAGTATCACCGTTGAGCATCCGACGGAGCCAGCCCAATAGTTGCCCGGGTGCAACGTGGTCAACCGGAATGCCTGCTTGCTCCAATGTCTCTTTCGTCTGGGCCAACGTTTGGTCATCCAATCCAACCGGGCTTTTTATGGCGATAAACAAGCGGAAGCGCCGGGTGGGTATGCCGCGCATCGAATCCAAGCCATCCTTGCCTGATAGAAGGTGGTCAGCGTATTTTTTTGCGGCGGCCTGGCAGATGTCGTCAGGCCGGTGTTTCAGAGCAATGTAATGGTCTAAAACCGGTTTAATGTGGTTGTCCGGGTACAGGATGAATTGCAGAACCGTATCCTTCGGAAACTCCTGCTTTAGCAAAGTAGCCAACATATCGGCCGAATCACTGCTGCAGAAATTTAGCGGTATTGCCTCAAACAAATACCCAATCGTTTCGTCCGCGTTGATATAGGATTTTTTCTCAGGGTC